>SFER01000149.1 GCA_004557195.1 Bacteroidales bacterium
TTCTGCGTTAGACCAAAATTCAGTGTAAAGTGTCTCGCTATCAATGAGAACACCATCTAAATCGAATAAAACTCCTTTCATAAGTTGGCTATTTTTTTGCAAAATTAGTCTCATATATTATAAGTACAACAATATTTATAGTTAATTTTGCGAAAAGTTTCCGCAATGCGGGAAATGGCAAATCAATATTGATACAATAATGGTAAACGAATATAATTACCGGGTTCTCCCGGAGATTGCTTATGGAGGTGATGACGTTTTGTGTGGATTTGTGGCACAAAACGAAAGAATCTCTGTTTCGCGAATCAAAGCGATAAAGATAGTAAAGCGTTCTATTGATGCCCGTCAGCGTCAGGTGATGGTGAATGTCTCGTTGCGGGTGTGGATCGATGAGATTCCTTCAAGCACTTCTCTTGTTGAGCCTATCGATTATAAGCCTGTTACGGGTGATAAAGTTGCATTGGTGGTGGGTGCGGTACCTGCCGGGTTGTTTTGTGCATTGCGCTTGATAGAGTATGGCATTAAACCGATTGTGTTTGAGCGCGGCAAGAATGTAGTAGAGCGCAGAAAAGACCTCGCCCGCATTTCGAGAGAGAATGTTGTGGACCCAAATTCCAACTATTGTTTTGGTGAAGGCGGTGCCGGGGCATATTCCGATGGCAAACTATACACGCGAAGCAAAAAACGTGGCTCGGTTGACCGAATCTTGAAGATTTTCTATCAGCATGGTGCTGCCGAAGATATTCTTATCGATGCTCATCCACATATTGGCACCGACCGCCTCCCTGTGATTATTGAGAATATTCGCAACACAATATTGCGATGTGGCGGTGAAGTGCACTTTGAAACTCGGGTTACTGCGTTGGAAATAGAGAATAATGTAGTAACGGGTCTTTATACCGAACAAGGCGACAAATATTCCGGTCCGGTAGTGCTTGCAACCGGGCACTCTGCTCGCGATGTGTTTGAAATGCTCAAAGCGCGCGATATCGAGATGCAACCCAAGGGCATTGCTGTGGGCGTGAGACTTGAACACCCCCAACACCTCATTGATTGTATCCAATACCATAACAAGAATGGCAGGGGAAAATATCTTCCTGCCGCAGAGTATAATTTTGTAACGCAGGTGGATGGTCGCGGGGTATATTCGTTCTGCATGTGTCCGGGTGGATTTATAGTGCCTGCGGCATCTTCTCCGGGGCAACTTGTGGTGAATGGAATGTCGCCATCCAATCGAGGTACACGCTGGGCTAATTCCGGCATGGTTGTTGAAGTGCGTCCCGAGGACCTGCCACAGTACGACCGATATGGCTCCTTAAAGATGATGTATTTCCAACTCGATATGGAAACCGAGTGCTTCAAGCAGGCGGGAAATACCCAAAATGCCGGTGCACAACGAATGATAGATTTTGTCGAGGGGAAAGATAGCACATCGTTGCCCAAATCTTCCTACGTTGCAGGGGTGCATCCCTCTCGATTGGACCGATGGTTGCCCGATTTTGTCGGGAATCGCCTTCGTCGCGGTTTTGTTGAATTTGGCAAGCGTGCAAAGGGCTTCCTCACCAACGATGCTATTATAATAGGTGTAGAAACACGCACATCATCGCCTGTGAGAATACCGCGCGATAAGGAGCTGTATTGCCACATAGCAGTGGCGGAATTGTATCCGTGTGGCGAGGGCGCGGGCTATGCCGGTGGAATTGTGTCGGCGGCAATCGATGGTGAGAATGTTGCTCAAGCAATAGCGGCACGTTATGGCTTAGTTGAGGATTAGCGAGAGGTTTTCGAGTCTTATCACCCCTTCGCCAATAAGCATCCTGATGTGTGCCATAACCACATCTTTTTGATAGGGGAGAGTCTCCACTATTTCGTTGATGGTGCGAGGACGCTTGGATAACATATACATTATGCTGTCGTGCAACTTGTCGATGTTTTCCTCGCTTCGGCGTCGGGATTTTTCGGTGCGGCAAATGTCGCATCTTCCACATGGCATATCGGGCGATTCGCCGAAATATTCAAGTATGATATTCTCCCGGCATCCCTTCTCTGCAAATGTGTAGTTGAGCATCGCATTGACACGATTCTCTACAATCCTTTTCCGGTCTTCATAGACCGAAATGGGGATCTGGATGTATTTGGGCAATTCCCGGCGAGAATAGTAAGTGATGTATGGTGTCCGGCGTCGTGGAATATAGTGAAGGATGTGCTTGCGGTTGAGTCGGAGCAAAGATTGGTAAATGTCTTCCTGCTTGATGTGGAAACGATATGAAATCAGAGCCTCATCGATATAGACATAGTCGGCAAACAGCCCTGTGTAGGTGCGAAGTATCGCCCGAAGCACTTGGTCGGTGATTTCATCATCGCCATCGATGTTGTACAGGTCCTCCTTATCGACAGTTATCATCACGCGCGACATTGTCTCAATTTCCTCGATAAATTCGATATATCCTGCCTGCGAAAGCAGTTTGAGCGCACTGAATGTGGGGAGGACCGGGAATTTGTTCTGCTTGCAAAACAGGTTGAAATTGAATTCATAAGTGCAGTTTTCACCATCTCCCAGTGCCAAATCGAGAAAATTGCCGAGATATTCATAAACCAGGCGGATGTATTCTCTCGAGGGGAACGCATCCGAGATTCTTTTCTTGAGCACACTCTTGTCGTTGTTGTTGCACAACAGCACGACATAAGAGGGATTTCCATCACGTCCGGCACGTCCAGCCTCTTGATAGTATTCCTCAATGCAGGATGGAACATCGGCATGAATCACAATTCTCACATCGGGCTTGTCGATTCCCATACCGAAAGCATTGGTTGCCACCATGATTCTGAATTGGTTGGCTATCCACTTGTTTTGCTTGTCGTTTTTCTCCTCCGAAGACAATCCGGCATGGTAGAAATCGGCTGGGATGCCCGTATTTTTGAGTTCGAGTGCAATTTCGCGAGCCTTTTTGCGGCTTCTCACATACACAATTCCGCAACCTGCAACTGATTGCAGTATCTTTATGAGTTGAGATTTCTTATCCTCGCATTTTCGCACCACATAGGACAGATTGTTGCGCTCAAAACTCTTTGAGAACAATTTGCCGTCGCGAAATTTGAGACACTTCATTATATCTTCCACAACTTCGGGCGTGGCACTTGCCGTGAGGGCAAGAATCGGCACCGAAGGGAAGATGTCGCGAATCTTCGCTATTTGAAGGAACGATGGACGGAAGTCATATCCCCACTGAGAAATGCAGTGCGCTTCATCTACAACAATAAGCGACACTTTCATGAGCCTGAGGCTGTCGATAAATCGGTCGGATTTTAGCCTCTCGGGAGAAATATAGAGAAATTTGCAATGGCCGTAAAGGCATTTGTCAATCACATGCCTCGATTCGGCAAATGTGAGACCGGAATGAAGATAGGTAGCCTTGATGCCTCTTGCAATAAGCCCATCCACTTGGTCTTTCATAAGCGAAATGATGGGCGTGATAACAACCGCAAGTCCGTCGGAGACCATTGTGGGCACTTGGAACGTAATGGACTTGCCACCGCCGGTGGGCAGCAACCCTAAAGTGTCGTTCCCTTCAAGAATGGAGTTGATAATCTCTTCTTGAAGGGGACGAAACCGGGTGTAGCCCCAATACTTCTGCAGGATGTCAATCGGCAGTCGATTCATCGTCGTCGCAGATGCGTATTTCCTTTACGAATAACTGAATCGAGTAGTTGTTTTGGTGCTTGTTTTCTTCGATAGTGTAGCAAATATCAAAAGGCTTCCCTTTCTTGATCTCCTCGAAATATTCCGACATATTGAAAGCGATGCCATTGAGCACACGAGTGGAGCTGTCGTCAACAATTTCCAATTTTACATGCTCAAGGTTCTTCCCGACGAGTTTGCTGGTGCCGTAATCATGTACTCTTCGGGTGCAGAAAATCGGTTTTGGATTTCCGGGACCGAATGGATTGAACCTGCGCAGGCAAGTGATGAAGTCGTTGTTGATGTCTTCAAACTTGAGGTACGTGTCGATGGAGATAGTCGGGGTGAGTTGGTTGGGAAGTATTGTCTCGGAGACATACTTCTCAAATCTCTTGCTAAACTCCGGAATATTCTCCTCCTTTAGAGAAAGACCGACGGCGTAGGTGTGTCCGCCGAAATTCTCGAGCAGGTCGCGAGTGGATTCCACGGCGCGATAGACATCATAGCCTTGCACCGAGCGCGACGAGCCTGTGGCGATTCCGTCGGAAAGCGTGAGCACCACCGAGGGCTTGTAATAGAGTTCGGTGAGTCGAGAAGCGACGATACCGATAATTCCCTTGTGCCAATCTTTGTTGTAGATAACGATAGTGCGTTTGTCGGTGTCGAGTTGTCCGCTATTTTCGAGTATAGCATTTGCTTCATCGGTGATTTGCTTGTCGAGTTCCTTTCGGTCTTGGTTGTACTGGTCGATATTCTTGCTGAGCTCATACGCCTCGTTGAGGTCGCGAGTAACAAGCAGTTCGACAGCCTCCATTCCCGATTGCATTCTTCCGGAAGCATTGATGCGCGGACCGATTTTGAAAATCACATCACTGATTGTGATTTCCTTGTGGTTGAGACCGCACACCTTGATGATGCTTTTGATACCCACATTGGGATTGTGGTTAAGCCTCTTGAGCCCGTAGTAGGTCATAATGCGATTCTCACCAATCATCGGAACGATGTCGGCGGCAATACTAATCGCTACGAGGTCAAGCAACGAGTCCAGTTCGGGAGAACCCGACAAACCATTGCTTTGGGCAAACGCCTGCATGAATTTGTAGCCCACACCGCACCCCGAGAGGTGAGTGAAGGGGTATGTGCTGTTCTCCAACTTGGGGTTAAGAATTGCCACAGCATCGGGCAATTCATCGTCTTGCACATGGTGGTCACAAATTATGAAATCAATGCCTCTTTCTTTGGCATATTTGATTTCTTCGATTGCCTTGATTCCGCAATCAAGGACAATAATGAGTTTAACACCTTGTTCGACGGCATAGTCGATACTCTTAATGGAAATTCCATAGCCCTCCTCATATCGAGTGGGAATATAGAATTCCATGTTGGAATAATAATTCTGGAGATACTTATAGACAAGCGCCACTGCGGTGATGCCATCCACATCGTAGTCTCCATAAATCATAATCCGTTCTTTTTTACCCATAGCCTTATTGAGGCGCTCTACAGCCTTATCCATATCCGGCATGAGAAACGGGTCATGCAAATCGGACAGCGAAGGGTGGAAGAACTTCTTTGAATCTTCAACAGAAGCTATTCCTCTTTGGATTAGGAGCTGGCAAATAGGAGC
>SFER01000150.1 GCA_004557195.1 Bacteroidales bacterium
TGTCTTGTCGGTGCCGAGATGCTTATATGCAAATCGGTTTGCCTTAACTTCAAGGGCTTCTTTTACTGCTGCTTGAAGATTGCCAATATCTTCTACGGTGGTGAAATTTCTCATAATAGCATTAATATTTTTTTTACTTGATTGCAAATTTACCTGCGGCATTGCCTGCTTTCACGATGTATATCCCTGCGGGGAGAACAGCCGAATAGCCTTTGGCGACAAGCGCACCGTTCACCGAATAGATTTCCATATGCTCATCGCATGAAACGACATTGCCGACCACCGAAACAGCAGGCATATCGGCAGTGACACTCTCCACGCCTGCCACCTTGCTTTGCCATGCCAGCACCGGGAAGCCTCCATTGCGGTTGTCGGTATCGGCGACAAAAGCCTCCGCGCCGTTATTGAGGAGTGAAATCACCTCGGCGCTTTTCATTTCATCGGCACTCTTGGCTGTGGCGCGAGTGTCGCCATATCCGGTGAGTTCCATCACAAAATAGCAGTTTGTCACCTTGTTGGTGGCGAAGGCATCCGACACGATGGCGCAAGGGCTACCCATGAAAGGATTTGATTGTCCGCTCACAGCGCCAATGCTATAGCAGTTTGAAATGGCAAAACGGTCATAGAGCGCGCCGCCTATTCCGGCGCCGCCAAATCCTTCGGCTTTAATTTTGGCAGTGTTATAGCAGTGGTCAACTACACCGTTGCCGGCGCCCTGACCAACAATGCCTCCCACTTCGGTGGCGCCAACAACAGCGCCGTTGTTCACGCAGTTTGCAACCTTGCCGCCTTCCATACAGCCGACAAAGCCGCCTGTGAACATGTTTCCATTGACCGAAGCGCGGTTTTCGCAGTTCTCTACAAGCCCGCCAATCATTTCACCCACAAATGAGCCGCACACGATTTCGCCTTTCACAGCCGAATTGGCACCGAGGACGATGTTGCGGAGCACTGTGCCCTCGCGTGTAACGGCAAAAAGACCGGTGCCGCCAAGTTCTTCGTCGTAATATTCCACCAAGATGTTGTCAATCACATGGAAATCGCCATCGAGCACCCCCATGAACGCGATAGAGTTATCTACTAAAGTCTGCGATTCGCCGGTGGTGTAGGTGTCGAAGTTGCCAATTTTCGGGAACGTGCGCCCCTCCGACATCCCCATATCCAAGTCGGCGGTTATCTTAAAAAATTTGTCAGCCAAAGTGTTGCCCGAATTGACTTGCTCGGCAAGATAGGCAAAATTTTGTTCGTTTTCTATGAGATATGGGTCAGCCTCAGTGCCTGCCCCTTTTGTCCAGGATGCAGACGAGCCATCCCAAGCGGCAAATGCCGACAGCACACCACACATAGCCACGGCGGCTGCAAGCATATTCTTTTTGATAAGATTCATAATACTGTAAATTTTAGATTAGTTATTTCTTATTTGACCATTACCTTCGATAATATATTTATAGGTGGTAATCTCCGGGAGCGCCATCGGACCGCGGGCGTGAAGTTTCTGGGTGGAGATGCCGATTTCGGCACCAAACCCGAATTGCGCACCGTCGGTAAACGATGTCGGTGCGTTGGTATATACACACGCGGCATCCACTTCGCGGGTGAAACGCTTGCACGCATCGGCATCCTCTGCGACAATGCTCTCGCTGTGATGCGATGTGTAGCGCGCGATATGGGCAAGGGCTTCGTCTATCCCATCGACAATGCGGAGCGACATCTTATAGTCCATATATTCGAGCCCCCAATTCTCGTCGGTGGCGTGCTCGAGAAGCGGATACACACCATCGAGCGCCTTATACGCCACGTCGTCGGCATAAATCACCACTTTACTTGCTGCAAGCGGCTCTACAAGCGAAGCCAGGTGGGGAATGCGCGCGGCATCGACAAGCAGGCAGTCGAGAGCGTTGCACACACTCACGCGGCGCGTCTTGGCATTGTTGACAATAGCGCGTCCTTTCTCAATGTCGCCCGAGGCATGGAAATATGTGTGGCAAATTCCCGCTCCGGTTTCAATCACCGGCACTCGTGAATTGTCGCGGACAAACTCTATGAGGTTCTTGCTGCCTCGCGGAATAATCAAGTCGATATATCCCACGGCATGAAGCATCTCGGCTGTAGCCTGATGCGACGGCGGGAGCAGTTGCACCACATTCTCATCGATTCCCGCCGCCTTGAGTGTGCTACGTATGAGTTGCACAATGGCGCGGTTGCTGTCGATGGCGTCACTGCCCCCTTTGAGCACGCAGGCGCTCCCGCTCTTGAAGCAGAGCGAGAACACATCAAACGACACATTCGGGCGAGCTTCATAAATCACCCCTATCACCCCAAACGGTACCGATACCTTGCGTATTTTCAATCCGTTGGGAAGCACCGATTCCATCAACACCTTATCCAATGGCGATGGGAGTGAAGCCACGTTGCGCATGTCCCCGGCTATCCCGGCAAGGCGTGCCTCGGTGAGCTTAAGCCTGTCGTATTTCGGATTTTCCGGCGACATCTTTGCCAAATCCTTGGCGTTGGCGTCGAGAATTGCGGCGGTGTGTTGCCCGATAGCGTCGGCAAGGGTGAGAAGTAGTGAATTTTTTGTGGCATCGTCAAGCAAATTCAACTTGCGTGCAGCCTCTCTGGCATTTACAAATATTTCATTTAACTGTGAGTCCATAATAGAAAAAATTATTCTGCTAAGTTAGCACTTTTCGACAAAACAACGGCATTTTTTCCCTAAAAACTTAAAAACCCTGTCATTTTGCCTCCCCTTTCGGGTGGCGAGCGCTCTTGTGCGGGGGCGGGGTGGGGCGGTGTGTTAAATTTGTGTTAAATATTGATTTTTGTTTTGTCGGTAGATATCTAATGTTGTACTTTTGCAGTGTACAAGCACACTGGTACACTAAAACACTCAGCGCTGCTTGTTGGAAGTGGATTTTGAAAACAACCTAAATAAACAACAATTATGAATGAGACAAAAAATGAGAATTTGATTATGCAAGTGGAGCGAATTGCTTTCAATTATGGATGGAGGCAGCAAAAGTCGGTGTTTTCCGACTTTTCGCTCTCGCTTGAACGCGGGAAAGTGTATGGTTTGCTCGGACTTAATGGCGCCGGGAAATCTACATTGATTTATCTAATGGCAGGGTTGCTCACACCCAAGTCGGGGCGCGTAACCATCGACGGATGCAATGTGCGCGACCGCCTTCCTTCAACTCTCGGCAATCTCTTTGTGGTGCCCGAGGAGTTTGAGTTGCCGCACATGTCGCTCAAGGAGTATGCCACTCTCAACGGTGCGCTCTATCCGCGCTTCAGTTATGACGACTTGCTTCGCAATCTCGAGCTTTTCGACATCAATCCCGAAATCAAGAGCCTGTCGTCTCTCTCGATGGGGCAGAAGAAGAAAGTGTTGATGAGTTTCGCCTTTGCCACCCACACCGATTTGATGCTTATGGATGAGCCTACCAATGGCCTCGACATCCCTGGCAAAAGTCAGTTCCGTCGCTTGGTAGCACGTGAGATGAGCGATAATCGCACTATCGTTATTTCTACCCACCAAGTGCGCGACATCGACCGCTGCATCGAGCATGTTGTAATTATCGACAACAGCAAGGTGCTGCTCGATGAGAGTGTGGCGCGAATCACCTCCAAACTGCAATTTGTGGAGAACGGCACAGCCACCGACGCCCAAAGGGCCATTTATTCACAGCCGTCGGTGACGGGATACAGCATCGTGGCTCCAAGTAATGGCGGTGATGAAACGGAAATCAATCTTGAAACTTTGTTTAACGCCACTCTCGGCAATAGAGATAAAATTACAGAAATTTTTAACGCTAAATAAATACATACAATGAATACAAATAATATTTTCTCGATTTCACGCTTTGTGAACTTCGCTAAAAGGGAATTAGTCGAAAACCGCCGAATGCTGTTGTTGCAAATAGCCTCATTAATTGCTGTGGTTACGTTGACAGGGCTGCTTTTGTCCTATGAGGTTTACACAAATGAGGCTGTAATAGAAACGGTCAAGCAAGGAGACCCGTTCTCGTTTTCGATTGTCAATGGCATGGCTGAGCGCAACTGGGTGCGTGTGTGGTCTGTAGGCGCTGTGGTGCTTTTCGGCTCACTTGCCGTATGGAACATGGATAGCAAGGCAAAACGCATTGCGAGAATCATGTCGCCTGCTTCTCAGTTGGAGAAATTTACATTCGGGGCTGTTTTGGTGCTTGTCGTTATGCCTGCGATTGCATTTCTTTCTATCGAAGCCTACGATTTGATTCGTGTTATCACATTTAAATATATAATAGATACTCCGTGTCGCCACCTCGTTGCCTTTACAGATGTCCCGGAGATGATATTTGATGGGGTGAAGCCGCTTGGATTTATTGTTGGTGTGCTCTCTATTCAATCGGTTTTCGTCCTTGGTAGTGCAATTTGGCATCGCAAACCGCTCATCAAGACAATCGTGGCACTATTGCTGTTCTATTTTGTGGTTATGAGCATTATTGTGTTTGCCGGTCCTTTTGGCGAAATATTTAATATGGGAGAAAATGTGGGCATCGCATTATCCATTGCTTTTACAGCAATCATGTGGGCTCTTGCCTATTATATCTTCACTCGTTCGGAAGTTGTTGGACGCATAATTAACCGCAAGTGATGATATCCGTAGTACTAATCACGACTTTAGTGTCGTTAATGCTATCAAAGTTATGATAAAGTTCAGTGAAAACAAGGCGATATACTTGCAAATCGCCGAACGCATTTGCGAGGACATAATTTTGGGTACATACACCGAGGCGGGACGCGTTCCATCGGTGCGTGAATACGCTCAAATGATTGAGGTGAGCGCCAACACTGTGGCGCGCTCGTTCGACTACTTGCAACAAAAAGGTGTGTTGCTTAATCGCCGCGGCGTAGGGCTTTTTGTCGCCGACAATGCCGTGGAGGCGATAAAGCGGATGCGCCGAGAGGTGTTTCTGTCGGAAGAGCTTGAGGCGTTCATGCGCCAGGCAGTGCTGCTCGACATCTCCGAGCAAGACCTCCTGTCGTCCTATCACGCCATAAAGAAGCAACTCGGTAAATAGCAAATTATAGTTAATTGAGACCTGCATAATTTGGGGGCTGATTCCGGTGCCGGAGTCAGCCTTTTTTGGCATTTTTTAGAAATTAACGCAGATTAGGGCTCGGAAAATATGTTGTACAACATAAAGTCAACATTATTTAACATTTGATATAAGAATCAGTGTTATAGAGTGTTGAGGCTAAAAAGCGGCATTTTGTCTAATTTTGTATGAAAAATAGTTGTAAAAAAATTTGGTGGGGAAT
>SFER01000151.1 GCA_004557195.1 Bacteroidales bacterium
AGCCTGGTATAACAGGCGTACAGGCTATAGTGCTGGTTCCTTCCCGGGAACTGGCTTTACAAATAGACCAGGTATTTAAATCCATGAACACACCCTTCAAGGCTGTAAGTTGTTATGGAGGACGACCGGCCATGGAAGAGCACCGTACCATCAAAGGGGTGCAGCCATCAGTCATCATCGGTACTCCGGGCCGTATGAATGATCATCTTTCCAAACAGAATTTTGATGCAGATACGGTCACAACTCTGGTAATCGATGAATTTGACAAATGCCTGGAGTTTGGCTTCCAGGAAGAGATGGCGACTGTCATAGGACAGTTGCCCAACTTGCAACGCCGTTTTCTGTTGTCGGCTACCGATGCGGAAGAGATTCCGCAGTTTACGGGGCTGGACAAGACCATTAAATTGAATTTTTTAAATCCGGAAGAGCAGCTTACCCACCGTCTGCACTTATATAAGGTACTGTCTCCGGAAAAAGACAAACTTGAAACCTTATATAAATTGCTTTGTACCTTGGGAAGCCAATCGACATTGGTTTTCTGTAATCACCGTGAAAGTGTGGAACGGGTAGGGAAATATCTTCAATCCCAGAAGTTTCAATGTGGCATTTTTCATGGCGGCATGGAACAGGATGACCGCGAACGCTCCCTATATAAATTCCGCAACGGAAGTTGCCATGTGCTTATTTCTACCGATCTGGCCGCTCGCGGACTGGATATCCCCGAAATAGAGAATGTAGTACATTATCATCTGCCTGCCAATGAAGACGGATACATTCACCGCAACGGACGTACCGCCCGCTGGGAAGCCGAAGGTAATTCTTATGTTATCCTTCATGCCGAAGAAACAGTGCCCGCATATATAACCGATGAGCCGGAGGAGTTCATTTTACCCGAAGTCACCCCCAAACCTTCTTTACCCGAATATGTGACATTATATATAGGAAAAGGCAAGAAAGATAAAATCAATAAGATAGATATTGTGGGATTTCTCTTTAAAAAAGGAAACCTTAATAAAGACGAAATAGGACGGATTGATGTAAAAGACCACTATTCTTTTGCAGCCGTATCTCGCAAAAAGATAAAACAAACTTTGAATTTAATACGAAATGAGAAGATAAAGGGCATAAAAACACTTATTGAAGAAGCTAAATAATGACAATTTGTCAATTCTCGAAATAAAATGATTAAAGAATAATTCAAAATGAAAATTTCAAAATTAATGCTCATTCCAGCCGCCCTTCTCGCTTTCGGCACATTCACCGGCTGCAGCGAAGAGAACGGTGATCTCATGTGGTGGGAATGGAACGACCCAACTCCTGCTCCCGACCCCGAACCTGAGCCGGAACCTGAGCCGGAACCCGAGCCGGAACCCGAGAATCCCTACCTTACTGCCGGCTGGACCGATGCAACCGCCAATTTCGGCACTCTCCCTGCCCACATCAAGGTTTACACCGCTCCCGAAGATGTCGTTGAGGGAAAGAAATCTATCGCCTATATCGCTGTAGCCGATGCAAAGGCTGCCAAATTCAGCGTCCTCGGCGAGGAAAAAGGCTATAACACTCCAAGCCAGTTCTATCAAGCAGAGGCCCACTCTATCATCATCAACGGTGGCTTCTTCTGGGATGGCGCTTCACTCAGCCTCATTTGGCGCGATGGCGCAATGGTATGCCCCAACGTGCAAGTAGATAGCCCCGACTGGTCTTCTACCTATTATTACATGCCTCGCGGTACATTCGCTCAACGTGCCGACGGCTCTTTCTTCGTTGGTTGGACCTACACTACTCTTTCCAACTCCACTTATTGGTATCCCACTTCGATGCCTCTCGAAAACGGCAAAATTCCTTCGCTCGACTATCCCGAAGGTGGCTCGAAATTCGAGGCTACCACAGCAATCGGCGGTGGTCCGGTGCTCGTGCGCGAAGGCAAGATTATCAACAGCCATGCCGATGAATATCTTCTCATCAATCCAGAAAGCAACCGTCCTCGCACAGCAATCGGTTACGATCCGAAGAACGACAAACTCGTTTACTTCGTGTGCGAAGGCGATGGCAAGACCAACGGTGTGGGTGGTATGACCCTCGAGGATGTTGCCAATGTGATGCTCTCTATCGGTTGCACCGAAACTTGCAACCTCGATGGCGGCGGCTCGTCATGCATGCTCATCAACGGACAAGAAACCATCAAACCGAGCGATGGCACTCAACGCTCTGTAGTTTCGGCTGTTGCTCTCGACTAATTAATCTTATAATGTGGAGTGCAAAGCGCTCGCTTTGTGCTTCACATTTTTCCTTTTTTTCACGGCTCTGCCATTTGCTTATAATTGTTCAATACTACGCAATGAAGATTACTTCTATTCTCAAAATTTTTGCCATTTTGGCACTTTCAACTTCTGTATCTTTACTCGTTTCTTGTGGTAAGGATGAAGACCCTAAACCCTGGTGGGAAATCGAAGAAGAAGAGAAACCGGGCGACAATACCGACCCCGAAAATCCCGAAAACCCGGATAACCCCGACAATCCGGACAACCAGGATAACCCCACAGTGAGCGAAAAACCGCGATTCATGTGGATTGATGCGGCTGCCAATTTCCCCACTTTTGCCAATAGCCGCGAGAATATTGCGCGCGACCTCAAGCGTGCCTACGACTCAGGCATCACCGATGTGGTGGTGGATGTGCGTCCCTCGATGGGCGATGTGCTTTTCAACACATCTGTTGTCGATCAAATCAAGAAACTCGATTACTGGTCAAATACCGGTTATAAATATTACGAACGCACAGCCACCTGGGACTACCTCCAGGCGTTTATCGACGAGGGGCATGCCCTCGGATTGCGCGTGCACGCTGCGATGAACACTTTCGCCGGTGGTTGTCGCTATCTCTACGGTCTCGGTGAGCAAGGTCTCGTGTTCCGCGACTCCTCCAAGAAGAGTTGGGTTACCACCATCTTGTACAACGGCAAGCTCGTTAACGAAATGGACTGCAGCGACGATGCCTATGCCACAAAATTCTTCAATCCCGCCAACGACGAGGTGCAGGAATTCCTCCTCGCCCTGATTCGCGACCTCGCGAAGTATAATGTCGATGGCATTTTCCTCGACCGTTGCCGCTACGACGACTACAGCTCAGACTTCTCGGATATCACCAAGCAGAAATTCGAGCAATACATCGGCACCACGGTTTCGGGCTTCCCCGATGCGGTATATACAAGCGCATACGAGAAAAAATGGATTGCATTCCGCGCTCAGGTTATCCACGACTTCATCGTGAAGGCTCGCCAGGCTGTGAAATCGGTGAATAACAACATCCAATTCGGTGTGTATGTGGGTGCTTGGTACTCGGAATACTACACCTACGGCGTAAACTGGGCAAGTCCGCGCTACAACGCCGCCTCACACTACAGCTGGGCAAGCCAGGACTGGAACAAAGCCGGATATGCCGACCAACTCGACTTCCTTCTCCTCGGCGCCTATGCCGGAGTGAGCAGCATCTATGGCTCCAACGAATGGTCGTGCCAAGGTTTCTGTCAACTCGCACGCGAGAAACTTGCAGGTGATGTGAAGTTTGCCGGCGGTCCCGATGTGGGCAACGGCACAGGATGGGAAAACGGCGGTCAAGCCAATGCCGTAACCCAGACCATCGACGCCTGCATCAACGCATCCGACGGCTACTTCATCTTCGACATGGTGCATGTGCGCCAGTACAACTATTGGAACGCCATCCTCACCGGCGTTATAAAATATAAAGCATCACTCAAATGAAAAAGATACTCTGCACAATCAATGCCGCAAGCCTCGTGCTTGCAGCATTGATTTTATCAACAATATCCCTTTCGGCGCAAGGTCTTGCAATACGCACAGTCGAAGGGACAGTAACAGCCGATGGCGCCCCACTCGCCGGGGTAGCGGTAACCGATGGACTGAACATTGTCCGCACCGACGAAGCCGGACGCTACTCGATACTGACACTTGCCGACACCCGCATGGTGTATATCACCATCCCCTCGGGTTACGAAGCCCCGCTTGCCGATGGCTCGATTCCTCAATTCTATAAAATGCTCACTCCCGAGAGCAACAACTACGATTTCGCGCTCACAAAATTGTCACGCGACGATTCGCGCCATGTGTTTGTAGTCCACACCGATGTGCAGGTAACCGCATCGTCGGATGTCAAGGACTATAAGGAAATTCTTGCCGACTGCCGTCAACTGCTCGACAGCTACGGCGATGTGAAAACCTTCGCCACCGATTGTGGCGACATAGTGGGAGACAGCCCACAATTCTTCCCTTCCTACATCAAGGCTTGTTCCAAGATGAACATTCCGTTTTTCCGTGTCAACGGCAACCACGACATGGACTACTGGGGACGCTCATTTGAGACCTCCTACCACACATTTGAAAAATATTTCGGCCCGACCCATTACTCGATGGATTGCGGCAAAGCCCACTATATTTTCATCAACAACAATTTCTACACCGGCTACGGCATAAACTATATCGCCTACGTGCCCGAAAACACCTTCCGTTGGCTCGAACAAGACCTCGCCGGAGTGGATAAAGACGCATTGGTGTTTGTCTTCTTCCACATTCCCACCGCAATGGATGCCGATTTGGACAAGAGCCGCTTCGACCCCGACTTGCTCGCCAATGTACGCCAATTTCATCACATCTTCAAAGACTATGACACCCACTTCATCTCGGGGCACACCCACTTCAATATGAACTTGGAATTTGGCAACCGCCTCTATGAGCACAACACTGCCGCTGCGTGTGGCACCTGGTGGCGCACCGAGGAGTGTATGGACGGCACACCAAGAGGCTATGCCGTTTATGAGGTGGATGGCAACACCGTGAAGTGGTATTACAAAAGCTCCGGCTATCCGCGCGACTATCAGATGCGCACCTACGCTCCCGGCAGCAGCGAGGAGTATCCCGCCGATGTGATAGCCAACGTGTGGAACTACGACAGCCGATGGAAAGTGGAGCTCGTAGAGAATGGCAAGGTAACAGCAACCATGAAGCAGTTTACAGGCTACGACCCGGTGTCGAAAGCCCATTGCAGCGACAAAAAAGTGGTGCTGTATGATTGGATATCGCCCATCACCAATCCACACATGTTCCACGCAACCCCAAAAATCAAGGATTCGGTGCGCCAAGTGCGTGTAACCGACCGTTTTGGGAATGTGTATGTTCAAGATGTCAAATAAAACATTATACCCGTGAACACAGTAAAAATACTAATTTCAACCTTATTCC
>SFER01000152.1 GCA_004557195.1 Bacteroidales bacterium
CACGACATACCAACTACCGGTGTTTCTAATAACCAATCCTTTCATGCTTCAAAATTAGTGAAATTTATTCATATCGTAGCAAAAAACACGAAAAATTAAGCGAGAACAGCGAAAAAGTTGATTGAATGCCGTTTTATTTGTAACTTTGCCAATTATGAAAGAATTTTTATTAGTGCTTAGGCGGTTTGTGCCACCCTACAAGAAATATTTAGTGCTGTCGGTGATATTCAATATCCTCTCGGCAATTCTCAACATATTCTCATTTGCAGCCATCATCCCGATACTACAAATTTTGTTCAACACCGGCGACAGCACCACCGCCACCACCCTCATGGAATGGGGAAGCGGTGATTTGAAGGAAGTGCTCTCCAACAATGCCGAGTATTATGTAGGACAATTGATAATGCAGATAGGTCCGGCAACCACACTATTGGTAATCGGGCTGTTTCTCGCAGTAATGACATTCTTGAAAACCGGAGCCTATTTCCTCTCCTCAGCCACCATCATTCCGATACGCACAGGCGTGGTGCGCGACATTCGCAACCTCCTCTACAAGAAAATCATGTCGCTGCCGCTCGGCTTTTTCTCCGAGGAGCGCAAGGGCGATATCATAGCGCGCATGAGCGGAGATGTCAACGAGGTGGAAAACTCGATTATGTCGTCGCTCGACATGCTTTTCAAGAACCCGATACTCATTGTGGCTTATTTCGCCACTCTGATATTCATAAGTTGGCAGCTCACCCTGTTCACGCTCGTATTCGTGCCAATAATGGGGTGGTTTATGGGCTATGTAGGGCGCAAACTCAAGCAAAACTCCATCAAGGCGCAAGCGTTGTGGAGCGACACTATGAGCCAGGTGGAGGAGACACTCGGAGGATTGCGCATTATCAAAGCATTCTGCGCCGAGGAGAAGATGTACTCCCGTTTCGACCGTGTGAACAGCAACTATCGCGACGATATTAAGCGCGTGAACACCCGACAGCAACTCGCCCACCCGATGAGCGAATTTCTCGGCACAGTGATGATAGTGATAGTGCTCTGGTTTGGCGGCATCCTTGTGCTCAACAACTTCACTCTGTCGGGTCCCACATTCATCTACTATCTTGTGATGCTGTATAGCATCATCAATCCCCTCAAGGATTTCTCCAAAGCAGGCTACAACATCCCCAAAGGACTCGCATCGATGGAGCGCATCGACAAGATTCTCAATGCACAAAACAACATCGAAGAGAAGCCCAACCCGGTGCACATCGACTCCTTCAAGCACAGCATCGAGTTTAGAAATGTATCTTTCAAATACGACACCAAGTGGATATTGCACAACATCAACCTCACCATCGAGAAAGGTAAAACCATAGCCCTTGTGGGACAAAGCGGCGGCGGAAAATCGACACTTGTCGATTTGATTCCGCGCTACTACGATGTGCAGGAAGGAGAAGTGCTCATCGATGGCATAAATGTGAAAGACCTCGGCATCCACGACTTGCGACAACTCATTGGCAACGTGAACCAAGAGGCTATTCTATTCAACGACTCATTCTTCAACAACATATCCTTCGGCGTGGAAGGCGCCACAATGGAACAGGTGGCAGAGGCGGCAAAGATTGCCAATGCCTACGATTTCATAATGGCATCGGAACATGGGTTTGACACCAACGTGGGCGACCACGGCGGTCGTCTCTCGGGTGGTCAACGCCAGCGTGTGAGCATCGCCAGGGCAATTCTCAAGAATCCGCCCATTCTCATTCTCGATGAGGCAACTTCGGCTCTCGACACCGAGAGTGAACGTCTTGTTCAAGATGCCCTCGAAAGGCTCATGAAGACCCGCACAACCGTGGCTATCGCCCACCGCCTCTCAACGATTAAAAGCGCCGACGAGATTTATGTGATTCACGAAGGACAAATCGTTGAAAACGGCACACACGAGCAACTCATTGCCGCAAACGGGTATTACAAGAAACTCAACGACATGCAAAGCCTCTAATCCGATGAAGAAAGCAATTAACAACGCGCTATATTACATCCTGTTTTCGTTTTGGTACTGCATCTCGCTGCTGCCTCTCGGAATACTCTACCTTTTCAGCGATTTCCTCTACCTGCTCATCTACCATGTGGCGCATTACCGCCGCAAAGTGGTGATAAATAATCTCACATCTTCATTCCCCGACAAGAGCGAGAAGGAAATCAACGAGATAGCAAAGCAATTCTACGCTTGGTTCTGCGACTACATTGTAGAGAGCATAAAACTGCTCAGCATGAGCGAAAAAGAGGCTAAAAAGAGAATGCGCTTTGAAGGTAGCGAACTTATTCGGAGCAGTATCGACAGCGGACATTCATTCTCGCTCTATCTCGGGCACTACTGCAATTGGGAGTGGATAACCACATTACCAATCACAATGGGCAACATCGTACAATTCGCCCAAATCTACCATCCTCTTGAAAATGAGGTTATGAACCGACTGTTTTTGCATCTCAGAGGACGATTCGGCAGTGTAAGCATCGAGATGGAAAAATCGTTCCGAACAATCGTTTCGTGGTACAAAGAAAAGAAACTCAACGGAGTGGGATACATTGCCGATCAAGTGCCGGGATACCAGAGCATACATTGCTGGATTCCATTTCTCAATCACCCCGATACACCGGTGTTCACCGGTGGTGAACGTATTACACGAATCACCGAATCACACCCGTTCTACGGCTATATTACTCGCCCCAAGCGCGGATATTATGTGTGCAAATTCATTCCCATAGAAGTAGATAAGGATAGCAAGGAGAAATATCTTATCACCAAAGGTTACTTCAAACTATTGGAGCAAAACATCAACGATGCGCCGCAATACTGGCTATGGAGCCACAACCGCTGGAAACGCACGCGCGAAGTGTGGGAACAAATGTTCACCGAGGAGGAGAAGCGCCGTATGATGAATCGCTAATCTCCTTCTATTTTCGCTTGCGATAATCGGGAAATGTTACACTGAGATATTTATCGCCATAAAGCGATTTAAGCACATCATATTCATAAAAAGTGCCCGACACCTTCGACAGTTCTTTCTGACGCCACAGCACACGGTATTTCGAAGAATGGTAATGCCCGTACATCTCAAATTCGGATAACGAGCAGTTCTTGTGTTGCTTTAGGTAATCGATAAGAGCGTCATACCACTTCACACCGCCGGCTTTCGACTCAATGAAATCACGAAAAGAGGCAAGAATATTCTTGTCGAATATCATTTTGTGAGACACATAAGAATACCTCGAATAGGGAAAGCGATTGCAGAAATGCTTGTATGTGAGATAATAGGGGTAGTAAAATTCCTTGGACATATAGAAAACCAAGTTTCCATCGTCGGCGAGGAATGTGTGCGGAGCGAGCAGAATGTGGTCGGAATCTATAGTTATGAAATAGCGGTTCTCCCCTACTGCACCCGACAACTTGAGCAATTGCTGGAAAATCCAACCACTGCGGTCATTGCCATTTTTGTCGCGATAAGCGATATACGACTTATCAAAGCCGAGCACCGACGACTCAAGCACAAAATTGAGCCCTTGCGCCTGTGAAAAAGCACGAATCTTGTCATTCTCGGGTGCGACAAGATAGATGCCACCGAGCACATTGGCAAAATTGCGGCGGAGACCCTCGATACATGTGGGAAGTATATCAAGGTCTTTAGGCACCACCGGTATCACAACATCTATCGGTTCTGAGGGATGCGGTGCCGGCATTTTTGCTTCAAATACCGACACAACATCGTAGTTTATGCTGCGAAATGTGCCTAATACAAAATCGTATAGTTTTTTCTTTATCGACATGTTATTCCGAGAAATAAGAACTTGGCAGGCGGCGACAGTTGTATTGCGAAGCCATAGCCTCGCCATAGGCTCCAGCCGAGCGCAAAGCGAAGAAGTCGCCGCGATGCGACACCGGGAGTAGCTCATCCTCGCCAAAGCAGTCGGACGACTCGCAAATTGGTCCCACCACATCATACACGGCAGTATCCCCACTTTGTGGGGTGAGATTCTGAATAACATGATGCGCCTGATATAGCGCGGGGCGAATGAGTTCGGTCATTCCGGCATCGAGCATCACAAAACGCTTTTTCACACCCTCTTTCACAAAGATAACGCGAGAAATCAACGAGCCGCACTGCCCCACTACCGATCGTCCGAGCTCGAAATGCACCTCTTGTCCCGGTCGAAGGCTCAATAGTTGCGAGAATGTGTTGAAATACTCTTCAAATGGAGGAATCGAGTTATCGGGATTGTCGTAATCTATTCCAAGACCACCGCCCACATTGATAATTTCGATTTTCGCGCCAAGTTGAGCAACATGCTCTTGAAGGTCGTTGATGCGCGAGCAAAGAATCTGATAGGCATCCATAGTGGTGATTTGGCTGCCAATGTGGAAATGCAACCCTATAAGATTGACATTGGGCAAAGACAGGGCATCGGAAATCACACTGTCGAGCATCTCCATATCCACACCGAATTTGTTTTCGTTCAATCCTGTGGTGATATATTTATGGGTGTGGGCATCGATGTTGGGGTTGACACGTATTGCCACATCTGCAATCTTGCCACGAGAAGCAGCAAGTTGGTCGATAATATGGAGTTCCTCACGCGATTCCACATTGAAACAACGTATTCCGGCGTCGATACCGGCAAGAATTTCGCTATCGGTCTTCGCCACGCCGGCAAACACTATTGAACGGGGAGAGAAACCGCAATCCATTGCAACTTTCAATTCACCTTTGCTCACGCAATCGATGCCGAGACCCGCTTCACGAATCTCTGAAAGCAGGCGCGGATTTGAATTTGCCTTTATCGCATAATGCACCACAAACGGATGTCCCGACACGCAACGGTTAATCTCTTTGAGTGTGGCACTCAGCAGATCCAAATCGTAATAGTAAAACGGTGTTTCTAACTCACGAAATTTTTCTATAGGGAAAATGGTCTTCATCAATAAAAATTATATGTAAATTCAGAATAGATGTTCGCTCAGCGACTTCAAAGCCCTGAGTTTATCCTCTTTGTGCACGAGGAACGAAATATTGTAATTGCTACCGCCGTAGGATATCATCCTCACCGGTATATCTTTGAACGCTT
>SFER01000153.1 GCA_004557195.1 Bacteroidales bacterium
ATACAAGATGATCTTTATATAATTCAAATGTGATTTTTGTAGCAAGTGTGTCATCTGCATTTTGGATGAGTTCGTAAACAAAATGTGCTTTCTCGCTATAAATGTCAGAAACATTGTTTTTAATACCTACCATGTCTGTATGGTTTATTGCTTTTGCGATTTCAAATCTGTCTTCATGGAGGGCTTGAAATAAGTCTCGTTCCTCCTGAGTTAATTTTTGATTCATAATTGATATTTTTTGGGGGGTTAATTTTAAATCTTGGTGTTGGATTTAAATGTCGTTTAAATCCAAAAAGTTGGGGGATTTAAACGGGGAAACGGTTGTCCCTGTTAGGGCAACCGTTTTCCTGGATTTAAAGGATTTTTCTATTTAAATCTCTGTAAACATGCAGTTTAAATGTTAGAATTCTGCTCGTTTGGGGGTTCGCGGGAACGGGATGACGTCGCGGATGTTGGTCATGCCGGTAACGAAGAGCACAAGGCGCTCAAACCCGAGTCCGAAGCCCGAGTGGGGCACTGTGCCGAAGCGGCGAGTGTCGAGATACCACCACATGTCTTTCATCGGGATGTGGAGTTCCTCGATGCGAGCGAGAAGTTTGTCGTAACTCTCCTCGCGCTGCGAGCCGCCGATTATTTCGCCAATCATCGGGAAAAGCACGTCCATTGCGCGCACAGTCTTGCCGTCGTCGTTGAGTTTCATATAGAAGGCTTTGATTTCCTTTGGGTAGTCGGTGAGGATTACCGGCTTCTTGAAATGCTCTTCCACGAGGTAGCGTTCGTGCTCGCTCTGCAGGTCGATGCCCCAAGACACAGGGAATTCAAATTTTTTGCCCGATTTCATGAGGATGTCAACACCTTCGGTGTAGGTGAGGCGCACGAAGTCGTTTTCTACGATGAATTTCAAGCGGTTTACGAGTTCCTTGTCGTACATCTGCGCGAGGAAGTTGATGTCGTCGGCGCAGTTTTCGAGGGCGTAGGACACGCAGTGCTTGATGAAGTCTTCGGCGAGGTCCATATTGTCGGTGATGTCGTAGAAAGCCATTTCCGGCTCAATCATCCAAAACTCGGCGAGGTGGCGCGGGGTGTTGCTGTTCTCGGCGCGGAAAGTGGGGCCGAAAGTGTAGATTTGACCGAGTGCGGTTGCGCCGAGCTCACCTTCGAGTTGTCCCGACACGGTGAGGCTGGTGGGCTTGCCGAAGAAATCTTGCTCGTAGTCCACTGTGCCGTCCTCTTTCTTGGGGAGGTCGTTGAGGTTGAGGGTTGTTACCTGGAACATTGCTCCGGCACCTTCGCAGTCGCTACCGGTGATGAGCGGTGTGTTGAGGTAGAAGAATCCTCTCTCGTTGAAATATTTGTGGATTGCGAATGCCAATGCGTGGCGGATGCGGAGCACTGCGCCAAAGGTGTTGGTGCGTGGGCGCAAGTGGGCGATGTCGCGCAAGAATTCGAGTGTATGACCTTTTTTCTGGAGGGGATAAGTCTCGGGGTCGGCAGTGCCGTAGATTTCGAGGGTTTCTGCCTGGATTTCTACAGACTGACCTTTGCCGAGACTTTCAACGAGTTGCCCTTCGACATGTATTGCGGCACCTGTTGTGATTGGTTTGAGTTGCTCCTCGGTGAATTTCTGCAGGTCGAATACGATCTGGATGTTTTTGATTGTCGAGCCGTCGTTGAGCGCAACAAATTGCACATATTTGTTGCCGCGGCGGGTTTTCACCCATCCTTTCACTCTCACTGTGGTGCCCACGAGCGAGGCGTCAAATATATCGACGATTTTTGTTCTTTTAATTTCCATTATTGTATTGTTATTAAACCCACATTCCCCCGATGTGGGGGAAGTGGATTCATTCGGTTTTATTCAAATGAGTTTTGTTTCAAGAAGTTAACCTCTTCCTGTGTGAGGTAGCGCCAGCGACCGCGGGGGAGGTTCTTCTTGGTGAGTCCGGCGAAATACACACGGTCGAGTTTTGTAACGTGGTAGCCGAGCGATTCGAAGATGCGGCGCACGATGCGGTTTTTGCCCGAGTGGATTTCGATTCCGGCTTGTTTCTTGTCGGTTTCGCTCACATAGCTGATAGCGTCGGCGTGGATTGGACCGTCATCGAGTTCTACACCGTCGGCAATGTGCTGCATGTCGTCTTCCGAGATGGGCTTGTCGCACCACACATGGTAGATTTTCTTCTTCACATATTTGGGGTGAGTGAGTTTCGATGCAAGTTCGCCGTCGTTGGTGAGCAGGAGCACGCCGGTGGTGTTGCGGTCGAGACGACCCACGGGGTAGATTCGCTCGGTGCAAGCGTTTTTAACGAGGTCCATAACGGTCATGCGGCCATTGGGGTCGTCGCTTGTTGTAACGCAGTCTTTCGGCTTGTTGAGGAGGATGTAGCACTTGCTTTCGAGTGTTACCACCTTGTCTTGATATTCAACAGTGTCTTTGGCTGTGATTTTGGTTCCGAGTTCGGTTACCGGAGTGCCGTTCACCTTCACAAGTCCTTGTGTGATGAGTTCGTCGGCTTCGCGGCGCGAGCAGATTCCGGCGTTAGCCATGAATTTGTTCAAGCGCATTTCCTCGTTTGGATCGATTGGCGGCAATTCATACTCGATGCGTTGTGGACGCGGAGTGAATCGCATCTGCTGGCGAGGTTGCTGTTGCTGACGACGCTTATTGTTGTTGGGGCGGTTGTTGGGGCGGTTGTTATATCCGCCTTGGTTGCCGCGGTTGTTGTAACCGCCGCGGTTGTTGCCATATCCGCCTTGGTTTCCACCATAGTTGTTATATCCGCCCTGGTTTCCGCGGTTATTATATCCACCTTGGTTCCCGCGATTGTTGTAACCGCCGCGGTTGTTATATCCGCCTTGGTTTCCGCGGTTGTTACCATAACCGCCACCGTAGTTGTCTTGGTTGCCATAGCCGCCACCATAGTTGTTGTAGCCGCCTTGGTTGTTATATCCGCCACGGTTGTTGTATTTCCCTTGAGGACGGTTGTATTTCCCTTGCTGGCGGTTGTAGCCGCCTTGATTGTAGCCGCCTTGGCGATAGTTGTTGTCGCCTTGGTCGTAATTCCTTTCCCCGTAGTTAGGGCGCACAGGACGTTGTGTTTCACCACCTTCGTCAGTGGAATTGTTGTCATAGGACACGCGTTCGTAGCGTGAGTCCATTGCTTCTGTACTTTCTACATTAGTTCTGATACGCGGCCTTCTTGGGCGTTTTTCGTTTTCATCCATTGTGTCAGTGTTTTTTTATTTGTTTATTTACTTGATTATAAAGCCTCGCGGCTCTTTGTTAATATTTTAGTTATTAATAAAATTCTAACGGTTGTTTATCGAATCACAAAGGTAGAGATTTTTTTGGAAATAACAAGCATAATGCCGGTTAAGATTTGTTTTAACAAAAAATAACTATCCTTTTGCGAGCCGTTGTGCGATTAGTAGCCGGTGTAGGAGTGTGGTGTTATGCGCTTGAGCTCCTCTTTCACCGCGTCGCTCACCTTGAGGGTGTCGATAAATTGGGATATCGTGGCAGCGTTCACCTCCTTGTTGCGTGTTAGCGCTTTCAGAGCCTCATAGGGCTTTTCATAGCCCTCGCGGCGCAGAATCGTTTGGATAGCCTCTGCCACTACGCTCCAGCATGAGTCGAGGTCGCGGTAGATTGCGGCGCTGTTAAGCACCAGTTTTCCAAGCCCCTTCATCGTGCTTTGGATGGCAATGGTGAGGTGAGCCATCGGCACTCCCACATTGCGTATCACGGTGGAGTCGGTGAGGTCGCGTTGCAGGCGCGACACCGGCAGTTTGGCGGCGAGGTGGTCGAGAATAGCCACCGCGATGCCGAGGTTCCCCTCCGAGTTCTCGAAGTCGATGGGATTCACCTTGTGCGGCATTGCCGACGAGCCTACTTCCCCCTCTTTGGTCTTCTGCTTGAAATATTCCATCGAGATGTATTGCCAGAAGTCGCGGTCGAGGTCGATTATAATGGTGCAAATGCGCTTCACCGCATCGAAAAGCGCGGCGAGATTGTCGTAGTTGGAAATCTGTGTGGTGAACTGCTCGCGCTCGATGCCCAAGCGCTCCGGTAGAAACGAGTTGGCAAACTCGAGCCAGTCGATTTCGGGATAGGCGATGCGGTGCGCGTTGAAGTTGCCTGTGGCGCCGCCGAATTTGCCGCTGACGGGCGTGGATTTGAGCAGCGAGAGTTGCTGCTTGAGGCGATAGGCAAACACACGCGTCTCCTTTCCCAAGCGAGTGGGCGATGCCGGCTGTCCGTGGGTGCGCGCAAGCATCGGAATATCTTTCCATTCATCGGCATAAGCGTCGAGGCGCGCAATCATCTCCTCGATTTGAGGGATAATCACATCGTTGAGCGCATCCTTGATGCTCATGGGCAGCGATGTGTTGTTGATGTCCTGCGAGGTGAGCCCGAAATGGATAAATTCGAGATACTTGTGCAGCCCGAGCGGCTCGAGGCGCTCTTTGATGAAATATTCCACCGCCTTCACATCGTGGTTGGTTACACTCTCGATTTCCTTGATGCGCTTGGCATCGTCGGTGGTAAACTCGGTGTAGAGACTACGAAGTTGGGCAAAATGAGAGTGGTCAAATCCCTCGAGTTGTGGCAGCGGAAGCTCGCACAAAGCAATGAAATACTCGATTTCCACCTTTACACGGTAGCGCATAAGCGCAAATTCCGAGAAATATTCCGAAAGAGCGGCAGTCTTGCCATTGTAGCGGCCATCGACGGGCGACACCGCAGTGAGTGCAGATAGGGTCATAGTTACAATTGTAGTTTATTGATTGTAGAGCGAAACCGATTCGCCTGTTTTCGATTGCAAAAGTAGAGAAAATTTGTGACATAAAGCAGAGAGCCGCTCCGAAAATTGAAAAAAAATTTCAAAACCCCATTATTAAATTAGGTTTTTCGCGCCTAAAACGCGCATTTTAGCGCAAAAAAGAAGAAAATTGCAGAAAAATCAAATTTTTTCCTTCAAAAATTTGGTGGAATCAAAAAAACGCCTTACCTTTGCAACGCAAAAGCAAAAAGGGCGTTTAGCTCAGCTGGTTCAGAGCATCTGCCTTACAAGCAGAGGGTCGGCGGTTCGAATCCGTCAACGC
>SFER01000154.1 GCA_004557195.1 Bacteroidales bacterium
CAGAAGGCTGAGTTTGAGCTTTCGTTCGGGATAGCGGAGCGCATCAGTGAAGTTCTAAAGGCAAAGAACCTCACCCAAAAGGATTTTGCCCGGAAACTACACAAGAGGGAGTCGGAAATATCCAAATGGTTGACCGGCAGACACAACTTCACCATGCAGACCATAGCTAAGATTGAAACGGCTTTAGGATGCAAGCTCATCAATATAGCCAAGTAAGATTTTTTATTTGTGCAGATTAACCAAATACGCCGTAGGTGGTTCAACTTATCAGGCTCCAGTTCACTGTTTTGTCGAACAGGAAGTGGAGGTGGCGGTTGAGGCGGCTGTTCTCCGGCAAAGCGAGTTCGGGGTCTTTCTCCAAGAGGGCGGATGCTGTGTCGCGAGCCAGCTGGATAATCTGTCCGTCGGTGGCGAGGTTGGAGATTTTGAGGTCGAAAGCAATTCCGCTCTGCTGAGTGCCCTCGAGGTCGCCCGGTCCGCGCCATTTCATGTCGGCTTCGGCGATGAGAAATCCATCTGAAGTTTCGGTCATCAGTTCGAGACGCTGGCGGGTTTCTTTGGATATTTTGGGCTGAGACATGAGGATGCAATACGATTTGTCGGCACCTCGACCCACACGGCCGCGCAACTGGTGGAGTTGCGCCAAGCCGAATCGCTCGGCATTCTCAATCACCATCACCGAGGCGTTGGGCACATTCACCCCCACCTCTATCACGGTGGTGGCAACCATGATTTGAGCCTCTCCCGAGACGAAAAGTTTCATTTGAAATTCCTTCTCGGCGGGTTTCATCTTGCCGTGAACGAAGCACACTTTGCGCGAGCGGAAAGTGTCGCAGATATATTCGTAGCCTTCTTCAAGGTTCTTTAAGTCAGATTTTTCGCTCTCGTGGATGAGCGGATACACGATATAGACCTGTCGCCCGAGTTTCATTTGCTCCCCGATGAAGCGGTTCACAGCCTCTCGGTGGTTGTCGTAGCGGAGTAGGGTGGTAACCGGCGTGCGTCCCGGTGGGAGCTGGTCGATTACCGACACATCGAGGTCGCCATACACGGTCATGGCGAGGGTGCGCGGAATCGGTGTTGCTGTCATCACGAGCACATGCGGCGGGGTGGTGTTCTTCTTCCATAATTTCGCGCGTTGCGCCACGCCGAAGCGGTGCTGCTCGTCGATGACCACCAGCCCAAGGTTGGCAAATCTCACATTGTCTTCAATCACGGCGTGAGTGCCGATAAGGATGTCGAGCGAGCCGTCGAGGAGCATGGAGTGAATCTCGTCGCGGGCAGCTTTGCGAGTGCTGCCGGTGAGCAGTCTCACACTCACACCTATTTTCTCAGCCATAGCGCTGATGGTTTCGTAGTGCTGGGTGGCGAGGATTTCGGTAGGAGCCATTATGCAGCTCTGGAATCCGTTGCCGCAGGCTATGAGCATAATCATGAATGCCACGAGCGTTTTTCCGCTACCCACATCGCCCTGCAGCAGGCGGTTCATCTGTGTGCCGGTGTTCATCCCCTGGCGTATCTCCTTGATGACGCGTTTCTGCGCGTCGGTGAGAGGGAAGGGGAGGTGGTTGAAATAGAAATCGTTGAACTTCTCGCCCACGGTGGTGAAGCGAAAGCCGGTGATTTTTGCGTTGCGCATTCGTGTGTAGCGCAATATGTTGAGTTGCAGGAAGAAAAGTTCCTCAAATTTCAGGCGGAACTTGGCGCGGTTGAGCGCATCGAGCGAGGCGGGGCGGTGGATGTTGACGAGCGCTTCGTGCAGCCCCATAAGGTGGTGAGTTGCGATAATGTCGGGCGGAAGCGTCTCGGTGATGGTGCGAATGTTGGCGAGCAGAGTATCTACAAGTTGGCAGATATTGCGCGACACAAAGTAGCGGTTGCGCATCTTCTCCGTTACGTTATACACCCCCTCAAAACCCTTCGCCTGTGTTGCGGGTCCCGCCTTTTCCATCTCGGGATGGGCAAAACTCAGCCTGTTGTTGAATATTGTGGGCTTGCCGAATACTACAAATTCCACTCCCGGCGGATACATCTCCACGACGCGGCGAATGTTGTTAAACCACACCAGTTCGGCGATTCCCGTTCCATCGCTGAACGCCGCAGTGAGGCGCTTGCGCATCCCCTCGCCGTGGGTGGAGTAGGAGATAATGCGTCCGCGAATTTGCAAGTACGGCATATCGCTCGAGGCTACAATGTCGCCGATATTGTAGATAGTGGAGCGATCGACATATCGAAACGGGAAATAGTAGAGCAGGTCGTAATAGGAGCGGATACCGAGCTCTTTTTCGAGAATCTCGGCACGCTTCGGACCCACCCCATGGAGGTATTTAATATCTATTCGAGTGAGATTATTCATCTTTCTTATTAATAATGAGTTGCGCAATGGCGAGGTCGGCAGGTCGGGTTATTTTGATATTTGTTGTGTCGCCATCGAATAGCGCTACTTTGTGCCCTGCAGCCTCCACCACCGAGGCGTCGTCGGTGAATAGCGGGGAGTATCCGCCCGAATAAGCCTCGCGGAGGAGCGATAGAGAGAAAGTTTGGGGCGTTTGTACGGCTCGAAGCGAAGCGCGGTCGAGAGCCATCGAGGAGCCGTCGGCGGTTATCTGCCTCACCGAGTCGGTAACCTCCACCACCGGTATCGCGCTCCCGGCGGCGGCTGCGGTGGTAAACGAGTCGCGAATCACACGCTCGCTCACCAGCGGGCGCACTCCGTCGTGCACCGCCACGATGGCGTTGTCGCTGTCGATAGAGTCGAGTCCGTTTTTCACCGATGCGTAGCGCGAGTCGCCACCCGCCACAACACGATGGGCTATTTCGAAGCGATTCTCGGCGCAAAGCGAGAGCCAGAACTCTTGCTGCGATTGCGGCAGCACCACAATCACCTCGATGCCGGGGATGGTAGCGGCAAATTTCTCGATGGTGTGCATGAGCACCGGTTTTCCGGCGAGCGGCAAAAACTGTTTGGGTAGTTGTGAGCCGAAGCGTGTGCCGGAGCCTCCGGCAACGATTATCACATATTTTTTCAACTCCTCGTTCATATCATAGCTATTATTCACTGCAAATATACTGATTCTCCCTCCAAGAAGCAAATTTTTTGAGCGTTACTCAATTTTTCTTTCCTTTAAAATATGATGTATCATAAAAAAGGGGCTACCTTTGTAGTCCCTTTTTTATGGTCTTCAAGCAGGTATAACTTTTTAAGGTAAAAAAGATTGTTTTAGGTTTACGGTGCAAATATCACCATTGTTTTTTATATGACCAAACAAAAAAACATGTTATAAAATATGTTTTTAAGGAAAATAAAGATTGTTACTTGTGTTAATTTCGATGTAAAATACTGAAAAACATACCCTTAATCATTAAAAATGCCATTTTTCAACTCTTCGCCGTGACTTGTTATTTTAAGATTTTTTTAGAGAAAAACGTAATCAAAACCCTATATTGTAGCCGATTTTTTTGTAATCTTCGACAGATTTTTGCCGCCGAAAGTCATCTTTTCTTACATTTTGTAAAAATTAAGGGTGCAAAAATATGCTTATTTTGAATAGCAATCGAGACGCATGGTTTTGCCGTCGAATTCGGCATAGGAGAACAGGTTTATCCAATCGCCCAAAATTATGAGGCTTGAATCGGGCGCCACCTCGATGCGCTCCAGGCAATGGATGTGCCCGAACACGAAATAATCGACGTGGCTTGCGGCATTATACTCTTTTGCGAAATCGAGCAAGGATTGCTTGCCGCGCTCAATCACCTTCTCTATATCGGTGTGGCTGCGGCGGCTGTGCGATGACCAGCTGTGGGCAAAAGGCACTGTCCAGCGCGGGTGGATTGCCGAGAACAATTTCTGTGCCACACGATTGCGAAACAGCGAGCGGATGAAGCGGAACGATTTTTTGCGTTTCCCCACTCCGTCACCATGCCCGAGGAAGAAGCGTTTCCCGTCGATTTCTTTCACCATGTTTCCGTCCACCACCTTCACTCCGAGTTCCTGAGGAAGATAGTCGAAAATCCAGATGTCGTGGTTGCCGATAAACCAATACACCTCCACACCGCTGTCGGCGAGTTCGGCAATCTTTCCGAAAAAGCGCGAAAAGCCGCGAGGCACCACATAGCGATATTCATACCAGTAGTCGAGCACATCGCCCATGAGATAAAGGGCTTTAGCCTTGTGTTTTATCTCGTCGAGCCATGCTACCACATGGCGCTGGTGGTCGATGGGCGAGGGGATGTACTTCGCTCCAAGGTGCAGGTCGGATATGAAATAGGTGCGCTTCTCCATTACATTCGGCGGTTTAGAGTAATCCGAGTTCGAGTTTTGCCTCCTCACTCATCATGTCTTGGTTCCATTCAGGCTCGAAAACAAACTTGATGTCGGCGCTTTTCACCTCGTCGATGCTTTCCACCTTCATGCGCACATCCTCCATGATGAATTCCGATGCGGGGCAACTCGGAGCGGTGAAAGTCATGTCGATGTGCACACACATGTTGTCATCCACCTCGATGTTATACACCAATCCCAAGTCGTAGATGTTGACGGGAATCTCCGGGTCATAGACCGTGCGGAGCATATCCACTATTTTTTCTTCTATTGTTTTTTCGTTTTCCATGCCGCAAAGATAAACAAAATTAATGAGATTTGCCCCTGTTGCTCACAACTCTTTCATTTTCTCTATGTCTGTCGGCTGATAGCAGACCAAGCGAAAATGCGTTTTTTTGTATCGAAAGCGGTGAAATAAATTGGTGAGTTTCATATAAATATTACATTTGCAAAGACAAAAAATCACCATAAATCTAAAAACCAAATAATTATGGAAGAAGAAGTTATACTCAAGGTTGTGGTAAAAAAAGACCGATGGGTGGCATACGGTCCCGGTTCCGAGGAAAAATATGCTGTTGAGCAGGTGGCGAAGGTGGGCGGTTTTCCACAGAAGTTCTTTCCAACACTATGGATAAAAGAAATACACGAGGATAGAATCGTGATTTCCGATGGCGCTGATGGACCGGAACAGGTGCTAACCCCACATAGTTCGGTGATGTTCGATTACGAAGTGGAAGGACGAAAGTGGAGCGATGGTTGCGTGTGCGACGGC
>SFER01000155.1 GCA_004557195.1 Bacteroidales bacterium
GTGTGGAATGGCGATGCCTGAATCGGAGGTGGAATTCTCACGAGTTTGTTATTTTTACTAAATTATTTGTCTTATGAATCATGTTTTTCCCATTTTTCCTTATCTTTGTGGAATCATAACTAAAAAAACACACTAACCTTTATTTCAAGACAGACATGAGAAAATTTCTTTCTGCGGCAATTCTTTGCACAGCATTGGTTTCGGTGGCTTCTACCCACAATCTTAGGATGGATTCCTATTGTAACCCTTTGAATGTAGATTACACCTACATGATTTACAATTCGGCAAATAACATTTCGTATCGCTCGGGCGCCGACCCCGCGGTAGTGGAGTTTCGTGGAGAGTATTATATGTTTGTAACCCGCTCTCACGGCTACTGGCATTCCACCGACCTGCAAAACTGGGACTTTATCAAGTCGAGCGACTGGTATCCCCAAGGATGCAACGCTCCGGCAGCCCACAACTACAAGGATTCGGTGCTATATGTGTGCGGCGACCCCTCGGGGTGCATGAGCGTGCTATATACCGACAATCCGAAGTCGGGACATTGGAAAGCTGAGCCGGGTATTTTGTTCGACTTGCAAGACCCCAACCTCTTTATCGACGATGACGGGCGTGCATATATGTTTTGGGGCTCATCAAATGTGTTCCCGATACGAGGGATGGAACTCGACCCCAAGCGCCGTTTCCTCCCGAAAACCGATGCCAAAGAACTGTTTGGCCTCGACCTCGATAATCACGGGTGGGAACGCTTCGGCGAGAATCACACCACCGACACCGATTTGGGCGGATTTATCGAGGGACCTTGGCTCACTAAGCACAATGGAAAGTATTATATGCAATATTCCGCTCCCGGAACCGAATTTAATGTGTATGGCGATGGCGTGTATGTAGCCGATTCGCCGATGGGTCCCTACACCTATCAAAAACACAACCCGGTGTCCTACAAGCCCGGTGGTTTTATGAATGGCGCGGGACACGGAAGCACCGTGCTCGGTCCCGGTGATATGTATTGGCACTTCACATCTATGGCGCTTGCGATAAATGTGGGGTGGGAGCGCAGATTGTGCATGTTCCCGATGGGCTTCGACGATGATGGCATGATGTATTGCGACACTCGCTTCGGCGACTATCCCCACTATGCCCCCGCTGTAGCCGGGAAGCGCGGCGATTTCTGCGGTTGGATGCTCCTTTCATATAAGAAGCCTGTATCGGCTTCGTCGCAAGTGGGCGAACACTCTCCATCCGGGCTCACCGACGAGAAAACCAAATCGTTCTGGCTTGCCGAGAGCAACGATGCCTCGCAATGGGTTACTATCGACCTCGAATCACCTGCAACGGTGCGCGCCGTGCAAGTGAATTTCCACGACTACAAGAGCGACATGTATGGGCGTTATGAAAACCTATACCATCGCTACACCATCGAAGGCTCGACCGATGGACTTAATTGGCACACCATTGTCGACAAGAGCAACAGTTTCAAGGACACTCCAAACGACTATACCCAACTCGATGTGCCCGAAACTCTGCGATTTATTCGCTATCGAAATGTGAAAATGCCTATGCCTTCGCTAGCAATATCCGAAATCAGAGTGTTTGGCAACGGAACAGGCAAGGCTCCGCAGAAAGTGAAGTCGCTTAAACTCGTTCGTCAAGCCGACAAGCGCGATATCGCTATCAGTTGGACTCCCGTGAAGGGCGCACAAGGCTACAACATCCTGTGGGGCGTGGCTCCCGACAAACTTTACAGTTCGTGGATGGTTTATGACAACAACGAATTGTTTATGAAGTCGCTCACAGTGGGGCAGGACTACTACTTCTGCATCGAGGCATTCAACGAAAATGGTGTTTCCGAGCGCACTCCGGTGCAGCATGTCGAGTAGTGCTTCGGCAAGGTAAAATCTTTTCAAATCGCCACCTCGGAATGCCTGTGGGTGGCGATTTGTTATTAATAATGCAATTTTTATGAAAATCCTTTTCTTTTTTCAAATATTTGGTATAAATTTGCAACCGAACTTAATAATTAACTTTAAAACATATCAGTTATGAAGAAAAATTTACTCGTTACTGCTATTATGGTGTGTGCATCAGCAATGGCTTGGGCAGCACCTATTCTCCCGAATGCTGTAGTGAAACATTCTCCCGAGAAGATTCATGATGTTACTCTCACTCAGTATCTCACCAACAATGGTGTTGCCGAGCGCCATGCCGCTCTCAAGTCGGAAGGCGAAACCGTGATTTCCGAGGCTCCCGAAGGCGTCCTCTACGACAATATGTATGCCGTTGCCGAGTCCTATGGTATGGGCTGGGGTAGCGTGTATTATCAGCATGTCGATGGCGGTCTCGGCGGTGTGTGCGAAGGCAAAGACGGTGCCGTTTATGTCAAAGGTCTGTTGTCGCAAGCCTATATTTGGGGTCTTGGCACTCCGTGGGTGAAGTGCGAGAAGGCCGAAGACAACATTATCGTTATGCAAGGTCACCAACTCTATGCAATCGACTATGGCGACAACTACTACATCGAAGTAATGAAATACGATGCTGCAAATCAGACTTTTGTTGTTGACCCTGACAAGAAATCGGTGAAGTTTGAGTGGAAAAACGGTGTGCTCACTTGGGCAGACAAGGATGAAAACACTATCATCGGTCTTTGCGACGCCACAGGTGGTTGGTTCTACATGGGCGACTGGGACATTCAGTACAAGGTTTGCAACGATGTCGTTCCCGAAATCCCTGCCGATGCAACAAAAATGGCTCTCAAGATGACATACAACGACGATTGCGACGACCTCACTTCGCTTGCTACCGCAATGGTTGACGCATACGTTTCTGGTACCGACATCTATATCGACCACTTGAACCCCGAAAACAGATCCGCCGCTATCAAAGGCAGTATCGGCGCCGATGGCAATATCATCATTGCCGACAAGCAATATTTGGGCATTAACATAACTTACAACTCTCACCTTTATGCCCTCACTGCCAATGCTAAAGTGGAAACAGAGGGAACAGGCGATGATGCTTACAACTATTTCAACTTCGACAAGGTGTCGAGCATCACAGTTACACCCAACGAATCTTTCACCGAATTTAAGGCTGAATATCCCGCTTCTGTTGTTGTAAATGCCGGTAAGGGCGACATCTATTATATCGAGGCTTACATTGCTCCTACAATGACTGTACAGGAAGACAAGGCAATGACTCCTGCCGACCCGTCGTTCTACGGTATCAGCAACACCAACGAGTTTACCACTCTCCGTGTAGTTGTCCCCACTGTCGATGTCGATGGTAAAGAATTGAACACAAACAACTTGTTCCTCAATGTAATCCTCAACGACAAGCCATACACTTTCACAACCGACAAATACATCGGTCTCACCGAGGACCTCACCGATATCCCTTACGGATTCTCTGATTCGTATTATGACATCTGGTACTCATCCTCTACAGGCCGCTACACCATCTATTTCTATGAACTCGGATGGGAAAAAGTGGGTGTACAGACAATCTACACCAGTGGTGGCGAGACTCGCCGTTCAAACATCGTTTACATCGACTACGCGGCTGGTGTCGAGGGTGTCGAAGCAGCCAAAGACATCGAATCCGTTGAGTATTTCGACCTCTACGGACGTAGCATCGAGCCTGCCGACGGCAACTTGGCTATCAAGCGCATCCGCTACACCGATGGCACTGTGAAAGTTGAAAAAACAGTGGTTAAATAATTACGCCACTCCCCAACGGAAAAGGACGGCTTGCCGCCCTTTTCTCGTTTAAACACCACGCTATTTGGCTGTAATAGTAGAAAATCAAGAATATAGGTGGCTCAAATAAAAAATTCTTTGTACTTTTGTAAGATTTTTCACAAGTCCCTATTTATGGTAGGGAACAAATCAAGAAAATAATACAGAATTATGAACATATCTTACACTTGGTTGAAGCGATATTTGGATTTCGACCTTACACCCGACGAGTTATCTGCCGCCCTCACTTCTCTCGGTCTTGAGACAGGCGGCATTGAGAAAGTGGAATCGATAAAAGGAAGTCTCAAAGGACTGGTGGTGGGCAAAGTCCTCACCTGTGAGGCTCACCCCGACAGCGACCACCTTCATGTTACCACAGTTGACCTCACCGGCAACCCCGACGAGGCTGTGCAGATTGTGTGCGGCGCTCCCAATGTCGCTGCCGGGCAATCGGTTATCGTTGCCACTCTCGGCACTGTGCTCTACGACGGTGATAAAGAATTTACTATTAAGAAATCCAAGATTCGCGGTGTGGAATCGTTTGGAATGATTTGCGCCGAAGACGAAATCGGTGTAGGCAACTCCCACGATGGCATCATCGTCCTCGAAGGCGACCCGAAACCGGGCACTCCCGCTGCCGAATTGTATAATGTTACCGAGGACTATGTGCTCGAAGTAGATCTCACCCCCAACCGCATTGATGCCGCTTCCCACTATGGCGTGGCTCGCGACCTTGCCTGTTGGCTTAAGCAAAACGGCTATAAGTGCTCGCTCAAAAAGCCGGCTGTCGATGCTTTCGCAATCGACAAGCAAGATGGCGGCATCGAAGTGTGTGTAGAGGATACAACTGCATGTCCGCGCTATTCGGGTGTTACAATCCGCAACGTGCAAGTGAAGGAATCGCCCGAATGGATGAAAAACCTGTTGCACGCTATCGGGCAGCGCCCCATCAACAATATTGTGGACATTACCAATTTTATCCTGTTCTCGATGGGACAACCGCTCCACTGCTTCGACCTCGCCAAGGTGAAAGGTGGCAAAATCGTGGTGAAAACAGCCGCCGAAGGTGCCAAATTTACCACTCTCGATGGTGTTGAGCGCACAATGACTGCCGCCGACTTGATGATTTGCAATGCCGAAGAGCCTATGTGCATCGCCGGTGTGTTTGGCGGTCTCGAATCGGGCGTTACAGAAAGCACCACCGATATTTTCCTTGAATCGGCTTACTTCAACCCCACAAGCGTGAGAAAGACTGCGCGCCGCCAGGGTTTGAACACCGATAGTTCTTTCCGCTTCGAGCGTGGCGTCGATCCAAATGGCGAGATTTTCGACAACTACCCCTCGCCGGTGGCTCCATTCCCGGTGTATCTCGCTTTCGACTATGTAAACCGACTCATCGGTAAGGTAATACCCAAAGATGTGGTGAAGAGCATTCTCGATTCTCTCGAAATCGCAACCGAAGAGGAGGACGAACAAGGCTTGAAACTCCTTGTCCCCACCTATCGCGTGGATGTTCAGCGTCCTTGCGATGTGGTTGAAGACCTTCTCCGCGTCTATGGCTACAACAATGTGGAACTCACCGAGGAGGTGCACTCGTCGCTCTCTTACAAAGGCGCCACCGATATGAAGAACGACATGCAAAATCTCATCTCCGAGCAACTCACTGCCTGCGGTTTCAACGAGATGATGAACAACTCGCTCAGCGCAATAGGCTACTACAGCGACTGCACAACCTATCCCGCCGAAAACTGTGTGCAACTCATCAACCCGCTCAGCAACGACCTGTGTGTGATGCGTCAAACTCTCCTTTTCGGCGCGCTCGAGAGCCTCGCCCACAATATCAACCGCAAAAACGGCAATTTGCGCATGTATGAGTTTGGCAACTGCTATCGATTCGATGCCTCGGCTAAGCGCGAGGACAAAATACTCGCTCCATTCAGCGAAAGCACAAAACTTGGTGTGGCAATGAGTGGAAACAAAGTGGAAGGCAGTTGGCTCGACAAGACCGCCGCTCTTACTCCGTTTGACCTCAAGGCTGTGGTAATGAACATCTTCAGCCGTCTTGGTATCAGCGAAAATGAAATCACAATCGCCACTACAAGCAACGATGTGATGAGCAATGCCCTCACATTTGCCAACCGTGGCGGTAAGACTATCGGCTTTATGGGCATCGTGGCTAAATCGATGCTCAAGAAATTCGACATCGACCAGCCTGTCTATTTCGCCGAACTCGATTGGGATGTGCTTATGAAGATGATTGCCAAGAAAAAGGTTACATTTGCCGACCTCCCGAAGACCCAGCCGGTGAAGCGCGACCTCGCTCTGCTTCTCGACAACAGCGTCTCTTTCGCCGATGTGAAACGCGTTATCAGTGCCGCCGAACGCCGTTTGTTGCGCAAAGTGGCTCTCTTCGATGTCTATGAAGGGAAAAACCTCGAGGCCGGAAAGAAATCCTATGCCGTGAGCATGATTCTTCAAGACCCCGAAAAGACTTTGCAAGACAAGGAAATCGACAAAACAATGCAAAAAATCATCACCGCGCTTCAAAAAGAACTCGGTGCTCAATTGAGATAATAACATAATCAAAAAAATACATAATAACTTATGGGAAGAGCGTTTGAATATCGCAAAGCAAGAAAGTTAAAAAGATGGGGCAATATGGCCCGTGTATTCACCAAACTCGGCAAGGAAATCACCATTGCTGCAAAGGCAGGTGGTCCCGACCCCGACACCAACCCACGCCTTAGAGCCTTGATGCAAAATGCAAAGGCTGAAAACATGCCTAAGGACACTGTGGAAAGAGCAATCAAGAAAGCAACCGACAAAGATTACTCCGACTACAAGGAAATCGTCTATGAAGGCTACGGCCCCTATGGCATCGCTATCATGGTGGAAACTGCTACCGACAACAACACCCGCACTGTGGCTAATGTGCGCAGCTATTTCAACAAACACGGAGGCAACCTCGGCACTTCGGGCAGCCTTTCGTTCTTGTTTGAGCACAAATGTGTTTTCCACGTTGCGCCAAAAGAAGGTATCTCTCTCGAAGACCTCGAACTCGAACTTATCGACTATGGTGTAGAGGAAGTGGAACTCGACGAAGACGAAATGATAATCAGCGCTCCATTTGAAGAAAACGCCGGAATCCAGAACTATTTGGAAAGCAATGGTTTTGAGGTGAAAAGCACCGATTTCGTGAGAGTGCCCAACGATGTGAAGGAAGTTACTCCCGAGCAACGCGCGCAAATTGAGAAACTTCTCGAAAAATTCGAGGAGGACGAAGATGTGCAGAACGTGTTCCACAACATGAAGGAAGACGATACAGAGACAGAGGAATAATCCCCTCAGTTTCAGGCATATAAGAAAAGGCGGCTCCGGTGCCGCCTTTTCTTGTCTTATGCTCTGGATTTATCGCGCGGCGCGGCGCAGGGCGTCGCTTGCCGAGCGCATACGCGATTCGGCTCGGTCGCGGGCATCTTCCGCCCATTTCATGTTGCGCTCCATCCTGTCGAGTGCGTCGTCGGCCCAACGCTGATATTGCATTGCTTTCTCAACGTTGCCACTCTCGGCATAGGATGCGGCTTGCCGCAGATAACTTTGTGCCGAACTGCTTTCCGACATCGCTGTGCGCATATAGCGGTCGGCATCGGCAAGGAGCGACTTGGCATCTCGTTCGTAACGTGCGGCATCGCGAGCCTGATAATTGGTGGCGGATGTGGAGACCAGTGCCACTATCACCACAAGAAATAATGCTATACTCCTGTTCATAATTGTGGATGTTGTCGGTTATCTAATGCGTAACGAGCGCGCCAAGCCCGAATAAGCCACTGTGATGCCCACTTGGTAGCCGCTGAGCGCAGGCACCGGGGTGTCGAACGACACGTGCGACACATAGGGGGAGATGCGAATCGACGAGGTGTATTGCTCGTGATGCCCGGTGAGGAAAAATGTGCTTTGCGACACTGTGGTGTAGAACTTTATGTCGAAATCTATAGCGGCATACCAGTTCCAATCGTGGATGGAGCGGGTTTCCACACTTGTGAGTTTCATCTCGTCGTCGATTTCCTCGTAGTTGCCGAGATTCCACTGGAATGCGCTCCATGTGCACCCGAAATAGGGCGATACGGTGAAGCGTTTTGTATCCACAATGGCGCATCCCTGGGCAATAGACGATGCCAGATGTGAGGCATAGGTGCCGGTGATGCTCTGATTGGGGATGCCCATGATGTTCTCGCGGTTGAGTTTAGGCTGACTGTAACCGATGTCTGCTCGCAAGCGCAAACGGCGGTAGCCGAGTTGCAAACCTGCGGTGAATGTCCATGAGCCTGAGAAAGCGTCGTGGAGCGATCGAGTTTGCGGCGGGCATAATACTCCCATTCCTGCAGTTTCGGGTCGTTTGAGCCATAGTTGGTTTGCTCGTTCATATCCTCAACCGACTCCGCAAATCGACGAGTGTAGGTGCGCAGTCTCTCGTCGGCGTCGATTCCGGTGAGCCCTGCGTTAATCTCGTTTTGTAGTTGGCGGCGGAACCCTTCGAGCATATCGAATTGCAACTGATGATAGCGAAGGCGTTGCTCGGTGCGCTGCGATGAATCGGCAACCGACATGTCGCGCACCATCACCGCCTCGGCTACGAGGGTTACATTCTCCTTATTATCGCTCGATGCGACATTGCGAGAACGGATGGTGAGATACACTTTAATGCTCGATTTGCTGTCGAGTATATTAGGGGTCCCCTTGAAATCGCTCCATTCGAGCGGTCCATCCTCCCACAATTTAAGGTCGGAGGCAGAAATCGTGCCGGCAAGCAGCGACAATAGAAGAAAAAGTAACACTCTCATAACACATATTTATTTTATAACGATTCAAGAATGCGTTTCAGCACCACTTGGGCTGAGATTTCGCGGTTGGCAGCCTCGGGAATTACAAGCGAGGTGGGAGCCTCGATTACATCGTCGCTCACAATCATGTTGCGGCGCACCGGGAGGCAGTGCATGAAAAAGGCGTTGTTGGTGAGTGCCATTTTCTCGGTGGTTACTGTCCAACTGCGGTCGGTTGAAATCACTTTGCCATAGTTGGGGTCGGTGTATGCAGCCCAGTTTTTGGCATACACGAAATCGGCGCCCTCGAGAGCCTTGTCTTGGTCGTATTCCACAACGGCATTGCCCACAAACCGGGGGTCGAGTTCATACCCTTTGGGGTGTGTGATTACAAATTCGTAGCCGGTGGCGTTCATCCATTCGGCAAATGAGTTGGGGACAGCCTGCGGCAGGGCGCGAGGGTGGGGTGCCCATGTCATCACAATTTTGGGACGCTCCACGCGCTTGTTTTCCTCGATTGTGATGAGGTCGGCAAAGCTCTGCAACGGGTGGCGTGTCGCAGCCTCCATGCTGAAGACCGGGCGACCGGAGTATTGGATGAATTGGTTGAGGATTTTTTCCTCGTAGTCATCTTTTTTGCTCTCGAAACGCGCAAATGAGCGCACACCGATAACATCGCAATAGCAGCCCATCACCGGAATCGCTTCGAGAAGGTGTTCCGGCTTGTCGCCATCCATAATCACACCACGCTCGGTCTCGAGTTTCCATGCGCCCTGGTTCACATCGAGCACAATCACATCCATGCCCAAGTTACGGGCTGCCTTCTGGGTGCTCAAACGGGTACGCAGACTGTTGTTGAAGAAAATCAGCAGGCAAGTCTTATGCTTTCCCAGGGTTTCATATTTGTAGCGGTCTTTCTTGATTTCGAAAGCTTCGGCAAGGGCACTCTTCAAGTCGCCCAAATCGTGTACGTTTGTAAAGTATCTCATAATTTTTTCATTTATAGTATTATTGTCTTATTTGTCCATCCCCCTGAATAATCCACTTGTATGTGTTCAGTTCCTCCAGTCCCATCGGACCACGGGCGTGAAGTTTCTGCGTGCTGATACCTATTTCCGCTCCCAGTCCGAACTCACCTCCATCGTTGAACGAAGTAGGCACATTCACATAGACACAAGCCGCATCCACCATTTTCATAAAATAATCGGCCGCCCGGTCATTCTCCGTCACAATACATTCACTATGTCCCGAACCATAAATAGAAATGTGGGCCACAGCCGCCTGTATGGTCATAGTCGCCGTCACT
>SFER01000156.1 GCA_004557195.1 Bacteroidales bacterium
GCCTTCACCCGTCCGTTGATGCTCTTCGCACTCTTCGTACCGTCCGACGGACGCATCATGATGGCGCACAAGGCGGGGCAAAGCGTCAATGCCGAAATCATGGAGATGCCCACTGCCGTTGCCATCGTAATGCCGAACTGCGTATAGAACACACCCGAAGTACCCGGCATGAACGACACGGGGATAAACACGAGCATCATAACCAAAGTGATGGAGATGATGGCGCTGCCTATCTCGCTCATGGCGTCGATAGAAGCCTGGCGCGAGGAGTGATACCCCTCATCGAGTTTGGCGTGGACCGCCTCGACCACCACAATCGCGTCATCGACCACAATCGCAATCGCCAGCACAAGTGCCGAGAGGGTGAGTAGGTTGATAGAGAATCCGAATAACTGCATCAGGAAGAATGTACCCACCAACGCCACGGGGATGGCAATTGAAGGGATGATGGTGGAGCGCAAATCCTGAAGGAAGAGATACACCACGATAAACACGAGGAAGAAAGCCTCGAGGAGGGTCTTGATAACCTCGTTGATAGATGCGCTGAGGAACTCGTTGGAGTTCATAGGGATTTCGATCGACAATCCCTCGGGGAGCGACTTGCGCGATTCGTCGAGCTCAGCCATGATGTTGTTGATAACCTCGGTGGCGTTGGAGCCGGGAGACTGGAACATCATCGAAGTTACCGACTTGTGTCCGTTGAATGAGTTGCCGAAGGCATACGACAAGCGACCGAGTTCGAGGTCGGCTACATCACGCAGGTAGATGGTCTCGCCTGTGTTGGTAGTGCGGAGCACGATGTCGCCAAATTCCTCGGCAGTAACGAGACGACCGCGGTAGCGGAGCACATACTGGTAGGTTTGGTCGCCCTGCTCGCCAAGCGAACCCGGCGCAGCCTCGATGTTCTGCTCGCTGAGTGCGGCGGTGATATCGGTGGGCATGAGGCCGTATTTCGCCATTTGGTCGGGCTTGAGCCACACGCGCATCGAATAGTCGGAACCCATCACCATCGCCTCACCCACTCCGGCTACACGCTTGATGCTCGGGATGATGTTGATGGTCATGTAGTTTTCCAAGAAGCTTTGGTCGTAGGTGTCGGAGTTATCCACAAGAGTGGCAAACATAAGCATAGAAGTCTGGCGCTTCTGCGTGATAACGCCCACCCTTGTAACCTCGGCGGGGAGAAGACCGGCGGCTTGCGACACACGGTTCTGCACGTCGATTGCAGCCATATCGGGGTCGTAGCCCTGCTTGAAATACACGGTGATTTCGGCGCGACCCGAGTTGGCGGCTTTTGAGGTCATGTAGGTCATGTTCAACGCACCGTTGATCGACTCCTCAAGAGGCGCGATAACCGAGTTTAACACGGTCTGTGCGCTCGCACCGGTGTAGGTGGTGGTTACACTGATTGTCGGCGGTGCGATGTCGGGGAATTGCGATACCGGGAGCGAGACAAGCCCGATTAAACCCAATACCACGATGAATATTGAGATTACCGTCGAGAGCACCGGACGGTTGATAAATCTATCTAATTTCATACCTTAATTCTTTATATGATTTAGTGAAAATCACAATTGCTTATTTGTCGCTACCTTTTTCCTCGGCTGGAGCAGCAGCTGCCGCTTCGGGTTGCTTGGCGATAACGTGTGTTCCGGCACGCACCTTCACACCCACGCCTTCGGTAACCACTTTGTCGCCGACTTTAAGTCCTTCGGTTACGATGTAGGTCTTGCCGTCGTTCACCGGAGACACGGTGATAGGGGTGGCTACAGCCACGCTTGAATCGTTCAAGCAATACACAAATTTCTTGTCTTGAATTTCGTAGGTTGCGCCTTGCGGGATGATAACCACATCTTTGTAGTCGTTGGGAATCAACACGCTGGCGGTGCTGCCGCTGCGAAGCATGTTGTTGGTGTTTTTGAACATCGCGCGAACGCTCGACGCGCCTGTCGATGAGTCGATTACACCCGAGATGGTCTCAACCTTGCCCTTGAGGTCGTAAATCGCGCCGTTGGCGAGGCGCAACGACACTTCGGGGAAGCCTTTGATGCTTGCCGATGCCGAGTTGGCGCCGTTGTTGCTCATGTTGAGGAGCTCTTTCTCGTTGAGTGAGAAATAGGCATACACTTCGCTGATGTCGCACACTGTGGTGAGCGGAGCCATCGACGGACCTGCAAGCGAGCCTTCGCGGTTGGGGATTGAACCAACCACGCCATCAACGGGCGAGGTTACATTGGCATAGGAGAGGTTCTTCTTTGCGTTGATAAGCGACTGTTCAGCCTGGTTGAGGGCGGCGCGAGCCGACTCAAGCGCGAGCACTGCGGTTTGATACTCGTAGTCGCTGATTATATTCTTTTCGCGGAGTTGTTTCTTGTTCTTCTCGGTGAGTTCGCAAGTGGCAACATTGCTGCGAGCCGACACCACTTGAGCCTCGGCGGTGCGCACAGCGGCTTGCAACTGCACTTGGTCGATGACAAACAATAATTGACCTTTTCTCACTGTTTCGCCTTCCGAAACACACACTTTGGTGATGAATCCCGATACTTGCGGACGCACTTGCACATCCACTTTACCCTTGATAACAGCCGGATATTCGCTGAAAAGCGAGGTTTCCGACAACGCCACAGTCATGGTCGCGGCTTCAACGCCGCCTCCCATCTGTTGTTGTTGCGAGCCTCCACAGGAGGTCATTACCATAGCCAACGCTCCTACTATGGGAAGCACGCGGCAAGTCAACTTAATCTTCTTCATGTTTAAACAATCTTTTTTGTTATTTTTGTTTTTGTTATTATTTGTCTATTTTTTTTCGGGTGCAAAGTTAATAACATTTCCGCTCTTTTACACCTATTTATAACAGTGATAGTTACTTTAAATCAGCGAATAATTGTTCAAAATCTCCAATCATCCGAGTCTTTCCTCGATGTAACTCTTCACTTTGTTCATGAGCCAACGCGGTGTGGATGTGGCGCCGCAAATTCCGATGCGCTCTTTTCCGGCGAGAACACTCATGTCGATTTCCTCGATTTGCGAGATGAGATAGGAGCACTCGTTCACCGCCCGACACTCCTCAAATAGTATCTTACCGTTGCTGCTTTTGGCGCCGCACACAAAGAGGATTACATCGTGCCCCTCGGCAAATTCCTTGATTTTGGGGATGCGGTTGGCTACCGAGCGGCAGATGGTGTCGTAGTATTTGAATCCCTCGCCACTCTTGCGGCGCGAGATTTCGTCAACCATCTTCTTGAAGCCCTGGAGCGACTTGGTGGTTTGGCTATAGAGCGCTATGTCGCGCGAGAAATCCACCTTGTCGAGCCCTTTTTCGTCCTCCACTACAATCGCCTCGCCATTGGTCTGCCCCACGAGACCGTTCACTTCGGCGTGCCCGCGCTTGCCGTAGATGATAATCTGCGGGCGAGTGCCGTCGCCGGTATAGGTGGCGTGGATGCGCTTCTGGAGCTGCAGCACCACCGGGCAGGTGGCGTCGATAATCTCGATGTTGTTCTCCCGCGCAATGCGGTATGTCTCAGGCGGCTCGCCGTGCGCCCGCAAGAGCACTTTCACATCGTGCAGCCGGCGCAAGTCGTCGTGGGTGATAGTCTCCAACCCCTTGCTGCAGAGGCGCTCCACCTCGTTGCTGTTGTGCACGATGTCGCCGAGGCAGTAGAGGTGCCCGCTCTTGTCGAGCTCCTCCTCGGCTTTCTTAATCGCGGTAACCACCCCGAAACAGAAGCCCGAACCTTCATCTATCTCAATCGTTGCCATAATCGGTATGTTATTCCGCTGCAATGCGGCGGTATTGTTCAAGTAGCCAGGCGTTTTGCTCCTCGCGTGTCATGTGCGAGTTGTCGAGCACCATGGCGTCTTCGGCTTGTCGCAGAGGGCTGTCCTCACGGGTCTGGTCGATGTGGTCGCGGGTGCACACATTGGCATACACCTCCTCGTAGGTAACTTTGTCGTCACCTTTGCCGCGCAGCTCCTCGAGGCGGCGTTGCGCGCGTGTCTCGGGGGTGGCGGTAACAAACACCTTCATCTCGGCGTCGGGAAACACCACTGTGCAGATGTCTCTGCCGTCCATCACGATTCCTTTGTCCTCGCCCATCGCCTGTTGTTGCTTCACCAGGGCGCGGCGCACCGCCGGGATGGCAGCCACAAGGCTCACCTTGCCGCTCACCTCCATGCCGCGGATTTCACGCTCCACGTTGCGCCCGTTGAGGTACACTTCGCTGGCTCCGCTGTCGGGGTTAACGGTGAAGTTGATTTTGATATCGGGCAGCGCATCGGTGAGACGCACCACATCTACAACATCTCCCGATATCATATTGTTCTCGATGCAGAACAAAGTTACGGCGCGGTACATCGCACCACTATCCACATAGGCGTATCCTATCGCCTTGGCAAGCACTTTTGCCATCGAACTTTTACCCGACGACGAGAAGCCGTCGATAGCTATAGTAATTTTCTTCATTATCGCATATAAATAATGTGCAAAGTTACGCCAATCTCGGGAAAAAATGATAACAATTCACGATTTTTACAAGTTTTTTTGATTTTTGGGCAGCGCGCGGGGGAGCGGGGGCGATGGCGGGGCGGTTGCGTTGCGTGAGCGGCGCGCGGTGGTGCGATGACGGCCTGCCACCGCCTCCGGGGTGGCATCATGGGGGCGCCCATCGGCGGTCCCCGCATGTCGCCGACGCCCAGGTCGGCGAAATACGGGGCTACGCACGGCTGCAACCCCTCCGGGGTTGGGGAAATGTCCGCCTTTGGTCATCGGCTTCGCGTGGGGCGAGGTGTGCGATGCTTGCATCGCGGGCGGACGCTGCGCTGCGCCGGATTGGCGGCTCTCAGCCGCAGTTGCGCTGCGGGGGCAGCGCGCGGGGATGGGGCGAATGGGCTGCGATAGGCGGCGTCCATGCGCTGCGTTGGCAGCGCATGGGGAGCATGGTGGTGGCGCTGCTTGCGCGATGGCAAGAGGCGATGTAATTCGCTACCCCGCGAGGGGTTGCAGCTGTGCGTAGCCCCGTATTTCGCCACGCGGGGTCGTGGCGACATGCGGGG
>SFER01000003.1 GCA_004557195.1 Bacteroidales bacterium
TTGACACCGCCGCCGCGCGCATCTACAGCGCCAACGGCAACATCATCATCGCCGCCACAGAGGATGGCGTAGCCGCAGTATATGACTTCACCGGCCGCCTCATCAAGAGCGTGCCCGTCGCATCCGGCGACAGCACCGCAGTGCCCGTAACCCCCGGCTATTACATAGTAAGAACCGGAACAAAAATCCAATCAGTAGTAGTGAAGTAACCGCTTCACTGAGGATGTATCCCGGTGCCCTGCCCCCTCGCGGAGCAGGGCACACTTTTTGCAATAAATCAGGTAAATACGCTGCACCGGGCTTGGGATGCCATCGCTGCTACTCCGCCATAGTGGAGATGCGGACCAAAGGCGAGGTAATTTCCAACCCCGGTAGGCGGTTGGCGCTGTGCGTAGCCCCGTATTTCGCCGACCGGGGTGTCGGCGACATGCGGGGGCCACAAACGGCGTCCCAAATATGCCACCCCGGAGGTGGTGGCAGGCTGTCATTGCACCACACAACCATGTGGTACACAAGATGATACACACCGCACCACGGCGGAAGCACAGCCCCGCACCACCTCCGGGGTGCGATTGTGTACAGGAGCGATTTGGCACGCCCCGCATGTCGCCACGACCCCGCGTGGCGAAATACGGGGTTTCGCACGGCTGCCACCGCCTGCCGGGGTGGCGGAAATGCTCGCCTCCGGTCATTGTCTCCGCCGCTGGCGGAGATGCGGACGCTGCGCGTGCGGGTAACGTGGTGCATGGCACACTTTTTGCCTTGTGGAGGGTGGAGTGCGCAAATAGTGGAGGATTTTTGCGCTTGGGATAAAAAAAATGTGTAATTTTGCAGATAATTGCGTAAAAGCGCCTATATCTGAAAATAATACAACTCATTCATATAATATGGAATACAATTTTAGAGAAATTGAAAAGCGTTGGCAGGAGTTTTGGAAAGAGAACAAAATTTATAAGACCGACGTTGACAAAAACCGTCCCAAATTTTATGTACTCGACATGTTCCCCTATCCCTCCGGCGCAGGGTTGCATGTGGGACACCCCCTTGGCTATATAGCATCAGATATCTATTCACGATACAAACGCCTCCAGGGCTTCAATGTGCTGCACCCCATGGGCTACGACTCATTCGGGCTTCCCGCAGAGCAGTATGCCATCCAAACCGGTCAGCATCCCGAGGTAACCACCATCACCAATATCAACCGCTACCGCGAGCAGCTCGACAAAATCGGGTTCTGCTACGACTGGGACCGCGAGATTCGCACCTGCGACCCCGGTTATTACAAGTGGACCCAGTGGGCGTTCATGAAGATGTTTGGCTGCTATTTCAATACCGATGCCGACAAAGCGATGCCCATCGAAGGGCTTATCGAGTATTTCGAGAGCAATGGTAATGAAAATGTGCCCGCAGTGAACAACGACGACAGCGTTTTCACCGCCGAGGAGTGGAAAGCAATGTCGCAGAAAGAGAAAAACGACGTGCTCATGAAATACCGTATCGCTTACCTTGGCGACACAATGGTGAACTGGTGCCCTAAACTCGGCACAGTGCTCGCTAATGACGAGGTGAGCGAAGGTCTCTCGGTGCGCGGCGGCTATCCAGTGGAGCAGAAAGTGATGCGCCAGTGGTGCTTGCGCGTGTCGGCTTATGCCGGACGCCTCCTCAAAGGGCTTGACACCATCGACTGGACCGAATCGCTCAAGGAAACCCAGCGCAACTGGATTGGCTACAGCGAAGGCGCCGAAATGAATTTTGACATCGCCGACAGCGATAAGCATATCACCATCTTCACCACCCGTGCCGACACCATTTTCGGTGTAACATTCATGGTGCTCGCTCCCGAGAGCGAATATGTTGCAGAGCTCACCACCCCCGACATGCGTGCGGCAGTAGAGGAGTATCTCGATGTAACCAAGCACAAAACCGAGCGCGAGCGCATGATAGATAAGAAAGTGTCGGGCGTATTCTCGGGCAGTTATGCCATCAACCCCATCACCGGGAAAAAGATACCGGTGTATATCAGCGACTATGTGCTTGCCGGCTATGGCACAGGTGCGATTATGGCCGTTCCGGCTCACGACAGCCGCGACTATGCGTTTGCCAAGCATTTCGACCTCCCCATCGTGCCGCTCATCGAGGGCTGCGATGTGAGTGAGGAGAGTTTTGATGCCAAAGACGGCATTATGATGAATTCTTCCAACGAACGCCTGCAACTCGACGGCCTCACCGTGAAAGAGGCTATCGCCAAGACCAAAGTGTTTATCGAAGAGGCAAAAATCGGTAAGGTGAAGGTGAACTACCGCTTGCGCGACGCCATCTTCAGCCGTCAAAGATATTGGGGCGAACCGTTCCCCGTGTATTACGATGAGAACAACCAGCCACAACTCGTCGATTTCGACTCACTCCCCATTGTGCTCCCCGAAATCGAGTCATATAAGCCCACCGAAACCGGCGAGCCTCCACTCGGTCGCGCCAAAAATTGGGTATATACCAACGGGCGTCCGCTCGAATTGTGCACAATGCCCGGCTTTGCAGGCTCGTCGGCATATTATCTCCGCTATATGGACCCCCACAACGACCAAGCACTTGTGTCGAAAGAATGTGATGAATATTGGCGCAACGTCGATCTCTATGTGGGCGGAACCGAGCATGCGACAGGCCACTTGATTTACAGCCGTTTCTGGAACAAATTCCTCTACGACCTCGGATATGTGTGCGAAGACGAGCCGTTCAAGAAATTGGTAAACCAGGGTATGATTCAAGGGCAGAGCAGTTTTGCCTATCGTATCAAAGACACCAACACATTTGTGTCGTTCGGGCTCAAAGACCAATATGAAACATCGCCTATCCATGTGGATATCAGCATAGTGCGCAACGATGTGCTTGACACCGAGAAATTCAAGGCATGGCGTCCCGACCTCGCCGACGCCGAGTTTATCCTCGAAGATGGCAAATACATCTGCGGTCGCGCAGTGGAGAAGATGAGTAAATCGATGTATAATGTGGTAAATCCCGATAATATTGTGGAAGAATACGGCGCCGACACCCTTCGCCTCTACGAAATGTTCCTTGGACCGCTCGAGCAAAGCAAGCCGTGGGACACCAAGGGAATTGACGGCGTGTTCCGCTTCCTCAAGAAATTCTGGGCACTCTTCTACAAGGGGGACAACCTCGCAGTAACCGACGACGCACCCAATGCCGACGAACTCAAGTCGCTGCACAAACTCATAAAGAAAGTAACATGGGATATCGAGCATTTCTCCTACAACACCTCGATATCGGCATTTATGATTTGCGTGAACGAACTCACAGCGATGAAGTGTTCCAAGAAGGCGATTTTGAGCGACATAGTAGTGCTCATAGCGCCGTTTGCGCCCCACGTAGCCGAGGAATTGTGGCACCTGCTTGGCAACGACAGCACCGTGTGCGACGCCAAGTGGCCTGTACACAACGAGGAATACCTCAAGGAATCGACAGTGGTGTATGCCGTTTCGTTCAACGGCAAGCCGCGCTTCAATATCGAAGTGGCAGCCGACACCGCCAAAGAGGAAATCGAGCGCATAGCCTTGAGCCACGAAGGTGCCGCCAAGTGGATTGATGGCAAGACAATCAAGAAAGTGATTGTCGTGCCCAACAAACTTGTGAACATCGTAGTGGGCTAATAAGCGAAATAATCATAGGGTGGGGCAGATGCGCCCCGCTCTATTCCATTTATAACAGATATGGTAAAACAATTAGTTTTTGCAACCAACAACAAGCACAAACTACAGGAACTGAGAGAGATTGTAGGCGGTGAGTTTGAGATACTGAGCCTTGCCGACATCGGTTGTGCCGAAGAGATAGTGGAGGATGGCAACACATTCAAAGACAACGCCCTAATCAAGGCGCGATATATCAAAGACCACTATGGCTACGACTGCTTTGCCGACGACAGCGGACTTGAAATCGACGCCCTCGATGGCGCACCGGGTGTGTATTCGGCGCGTTTTGCCGGCAACGAATGTGACAGCCGCCGCAACATCGAGAAAGTGCTTATCCTCATGGGCGACTGCATGAACCGCAAGGCGCGGTTTGTAACAGTGTTTGCGCTCATTCTCAACAACAAAATCCACTTCTTCGAAGGTGAGGTGCAAGGCACGATACTCAAGGAGTGCCGCGGCGACGACGGCTTCGGCTACGACCCCATATTCCTCCCCGATGGGAGCACCCTCACATTTGCCGAAATGAGCCATGAAGCGAAAAATTCTATCAGCCATCGCGGAAAAGCGACGGCAAAATTGGTAGAGTTTCTTAAATCTATGCTCTGATATACAATTATTTTTGTAATTTTGCGTTGTAATAAAAATAGATTAAACGATAGAACCAGATGAAAAAGATTCTTCTCACCACACTATTCTCGATGTTTGCCCTTGTAGCCATGTCGCAAGCTGTAGGGGACTGGATTTTACATCCTGTTTTTGGCTCCAACGCCAAAATCGTCGATACCAAGGACAATGTATATTACCTGTCGGGATATAATGTCTATTGCTACGACAAGGTAAATGACGAAACCATAAGTTTCAGCCGCAAAAACAATCTGTCGGACACCAAAGCCGAGAAGATTTTCTATGATTTCAACAATCGCAACCTCGTAATTGTCTATTCCAATAGCAATATCGACATCATGGACCGAAACGGCAAGGTGTTTAACATCCCCGAGCTCAAAGATGCCGTGCTTTCCTATTCCAAGACAATCAACTATATCTCGTTTGTCGGTGATGAAATGTATTTAGCCACCGATTTCGGATATATGGTTGTGAATACCCGGAAATGCGAAATCAAGGAGACACATTTCTATGGCCGCAAAGTGTATGCGGCAACCAAGAGTGGTGGTTTTATCGTGTTATGCTCTACCGATGGCATCTATACATCGCCTGTCGACGCCAACCACTTCGACTTCTCCTCGTTTACCAATGTAAATGCGGGACAAGTGTCGAAAGTGGCATATTATATCAACGACAGCCGCTTCTTGGTGGACACCGGATGGATAATGGTGGCAAAAGTGAACAGCAATGGCACAATCGGCTACACCACAGTGGCTAAGAAATCGGCTCGCTCGATACAAAGCAGAAGCGACGGCTCGCTAATCATCAATTCCAACGACGGAAACTTCTATAGTGTGGCTCAAGACGGCACAATTGCGACAGTTGCCGCAGTGCCCGCCGAATACGCTTCTTCAGCCCTCACCTCCTATGGCGACAACACTTATTGGGGCATCGACAGCAAGGGAGTGTGCTCGGTGAAAATCGATGAGAGCGGCAATGTAACCCTCTTGCAAGACTATGCGCGCCCCAACGCCTCAACGGTGTGGTATCCGCAGTATTTGGTGTATAACAACGCCCTCAAGCAGTTGCTCGTGTGCAATGTGGGTAGTCTCGTGTATAAGGAATCTTATGACGACCTCGCTGCTATGAGCACCTACGACGGCAGTTTCTGGAAAGACGCCAATGTCTATGACAATGTGCCCACACCCAACCGAGGCGACGGGCTCCTCCGCTCCCCTTATGCTCCGGAATACGACCCCGAAGACCCCTCGGTGTTCTATGTCGGCACCTGGTATGAGGGATTGTATCGCATCAAAGACGGTGTCATCACCCACAACTATTACTATGGCAATGCTCCATTCTATAAATATGTCAACTGGAACTGCCTCGTTCCTTGCGTGAAATTCGACAAAGACAACAACCTTTGGGCTATCAACTCATTCAACAACGAGGAGATTTTTGTGCTTCCACGCGCAAAACAGGGGGTTGACAACACCACCGCAGCCGATTGGCAGTCGGTGGCGCTCCCCGGTTTCCGCCCCGAGAAGTCGGCAGCGATGATTTTCACAAAGAAGGGCATCAAAGTGTTCCACGAGGGAAAATATGGCTCGTCGCTCTTCTTCCTCAACGACAACGGCACCCTCTCGACAAGCGATGATGTTACAAAGTCATACGCCAACCTCATCGACCAAGACGAGAAAACATATTCATGGAACTATATCCTCACATTTGTTGAAGACTTGAACGGCAAAGTGTGGATGGGAACCACCAACGGTATCGTGGAATTTTCGCCCGAAAAGGCGTTCTCGAGCAACTTCCGCATCAACCACATCAAGGTGCCCCGCAACGATGGTACCAACTATGCCGACTATCTCCTCGAGAACCAATCGGTGCTCGCTATCGCAGTGGATGGCGCCAACCGTAAGTGGCTCGGCACCCTCGAATCGGGACTCTATCTCGTGAGCGAGGATGGTAGCGAAATCATCGAGCATTTCACCACCGAAAACAGCTATCTCCCATCGAATCAAGTGATTTCGGTGTGCTGCAACCCCAACAACAACTCGGTGTATGTGGGCACAAATTGCGGCATGGTGGAATTCCTCAGCAACGCATATCCCGCATCCGACTCATATAGCAACGTGTATGCCTATCCCAATCCGGTGCGCCCCGATTTCACAGGATACATCACAGTGCGCGGTCTCATGGACAATTCGCTCGTGAAAATTGCCGACGCAGCCGGCAATGTAATCTACTCGGGAATGTCGGTGGGCGGCATGTTCACCTGGGACGGCAACAAGAGCGACGGCTCGCGTGTCGATACCGGAGTTTACTACGTTCTCGCATCGCAAAACGGCAGCGACAAGTCGAGCGGTGCTGTAACCAAGATTATGGTGATTAACTAATCTCAACAAATAGCGGGCTGCATCACGCCGACAGGAGGCTGTTGCAGCCTGTGTTTTATCCGTTTATGCGCTATATCTACTTCATCGCAGCCATTATGGCACTCGCGTCCTGCTCCTTCTCGGCAGGCAGAGCGGCATCTGCCGCTTCCGAAACCGCCGTCGAGGTAAAAGCCTCGTTTAATGGCGATTCGGCATATTCCCTTGTGAAAAAGCAGGTGGAAATGGGACCGCGTGTCCCCGGAACGGCAGCCCACGCCGCTTGTGCCGAGTTTCTAACGGCATTTCTCGGGCAGTATTGCGACACCGCCTTCGTGCAGCGAGGCAGAGTAACCACCTGGGACAACACTCCTCTCGATATCTCCAATATTATAGGTGTAATCAACCCTGCCGCCGAGCGACGTATCCTCCTTCTCGCCCATTGGGACTGCCGTCCGTGGGCAGACCATGACCCGGTGCCCGGCAAGCGCCGCAATCCGGTGCCCGGTGCCAACGATGGCGCCAGCGGCGTGGCAGTGCTCTTGCAGCTTGCGCGCGAATTTAGCGCCGACAAGCCCGCAATCGGGGTGGATATCCTCCTTGTTGATGCTGAAGACTGGGGAAACCCCGGAGGCGACGACGACTCTTGGGCTCTCGGCACCCAGTTCTGGACCGCATCGCCGCATCGAAGTGTGTCGGAATACCAATACGCTATCCTCCTCGACATGGTTGGCACTCACAATGCCCGCTTCAAGAAAGACTATTATTCGATGGCATACGCCCCCGATGTGATGAATTTCGTGTGGCAGACAGCCCGAGAGAACGGTTTGGGCGATTTTTTTGTCAATGAAGACGGCTTTGGGATAACCGACGACCATCTCTACATCAATCGTGCCGGAATCAAGTGTATCGACATCATCGACCAGAACAATTCAGGCACGGGCACCGGATTTTTCCCGCAGTGGCACACCACCGCCGACGATATGGGGGTGATTTCCGCCGCCACCCTCCGAGCCGTAGGCACCTGCCTCAAAGCCCTAATCGGCAAATACTAACACCCCTAAGCCCCCACCGGGCACAATTAATTTGAGGTTTTTTGGAAAAAAGTGGAGTTTTTTTTCGTCATTCCAAAAAATGTGACTAAATTTGCACCCGACTTGGAAAGATGCCGGAGTGGTCGATCGGGACGGTCTCGAAAACCGTTGTACGGTTATCCGTACCGAGGGTTCGAATCCCTCTCTTTCCGCCATAGCGTAATGAGTTGTAATCAACGAGTTACGCTTTTTTTAGTATTATGGAATTTAGAAAGATTGGAAGCAGGATAGCCGGCACGCCCGGCGCGGTCGGCAACGGGTTGGCGCTTTCTATCCTGGTGATTATAGGCATGTCGCACTTCCTCAACGACATGATTCAGTCGGTTGTGCCTGCCATTTATCCGATTTTGAAGGAGAAATATCAGTTTTCGTTCTCCCAAATCGGACTCATCACGCTTGTGTTTCAGATGACATCATCGCTGTTGCAGCCGGTAACCGGTTTTTATGCCGACAAGCATCCGCGCCCCTATTCCCTCTCGGCAGGGATGTGTTTCACTCTTGCGGGATTGCTGATTCTTGCCTTTGCCGGCAATTTTGCGCTCATTCTGCTCTCGGTGGGGGTGATAGGCTTCGGTTCGTCGATATTCCACCCCGAGGCGTCGCGAGTAGCTCAAATGGCGTCTGGCGGGCGAAAGAGTTTTGCCCAATCGATATTCCAGGTGGGAGGCAATGGAGGTTCGGCTGTAGGTCCACTGCTTGCAGCCGCCGTGGTGTTGCCTCTGGGGCAAAGCGCCATAGCCTGGTTTGCCTTGGCTGCAGTGTTGGCATCGTGCATAATGTTGCGAGTAGGAGCGTGGTATAAGGCAAAAATTGCCTATATTGCCGAGCATCCGGCAGCGAGAGTTGCACCGCCACCGGGATTGTCACGCCGACGCATCATGGTGAGCATGGGCATTCTTGTGCTACTCATATTCTCGAAATATTTCTACACCGCTTGCATCACGAGTTATTTCACATTCTTCCTAATCGACAAATTTGGCGTGTCGGTGCAGGTGTCGCAGCTCTGCCTCTTTGCATTTCTGGCTGCATTTGCCATCGGCACCGTTGTTGGAGGCTTGTGTGGCGACCGCTGGGGGCGTAAATATGTCATTTGGTTTTCGATTCTCGGAGCGGCGCCATTCTCGCTGGCGATGCCTCACTTGGGGCTTGTCGCAACGGTGGTTTGTGCATTTTTTGCGGGTCTGATTATCGCCTCGGCATTCTCCTCTATTGTGGTGTATGCCACCGACTTAATGCCCGACAAGGTGGGGCTTGTAGCCGGGGTGTTTTTCGGGCTGATGTTCGGGCTTGGAGGCATCGGTTCGGCGTTCTTCGGATGGCTTGCCGACCACACAAGCATCGGTTTTATTTTCGAGGTGAGCGCATGGCTTCCGTTGCTCGGCATCATCGCCGCCTTTTTGCCCGACACGAGGCGGAAATAAGGGGGTGAGTTTGTTTTTGTAAATTTTTGATGTTGTGGCAGATATCCCCTCAGAACGCCTTGTGAGGGCTGTTAATAACTTTTTGTGTTAAAAAGTGAAAAATTCTTCGGTTTGTGTTTGTAAATTCATTTGTAATATCTAACTTTACTGCAAATTAGAACGCAGTATTACTCAGAACGGCTTCACTAATTAAATAGTTGAATTTAAGGTATTAAGCAAATTAAATATTGTATCGATTATGATGGAACTGGCATATCACATTCCGGCACTGCTCAACGAAACTGTAGAGGGATTGGAAATCCTTCCCGACGGCGTGTATGCCGACCTTACTTTTGGCGGTGGCGGGCACTCTCGAGCCATTTTGAGCCATCTCTCAGACAACGGAAAGCTCTATGGTTTCGATCAGGATATCGATGCCTATGCCAATCGAATCGACGACAAGCGATTTACATTTGTATATTCCAACTTTCGATACCTCTCCAACTTCATGCGCTATTACGGCGAGGAGCAAATCGACGGCATCGTAGCCGACCTCGGCGTGTCGTTCCACCACTTCGATGATGAGAAACGCGGATTCTCGTTCCGTTTCGAGGAGGGGGAATTAGACATGCGCATGAATCGAAATAGCAGCCTCACCGCCCGCGATATCCTCAACACCTACACCGAGGAGCGCCTTGCCGACATATTCTTCCTATTTGGCGAGATGAAAAATTCGCGCCGTGTGGCTTCCGAGATTGTCAAGGCTCGCGCTTCACGCTCCTTTGCCACTACCGACGACTTTCTCAAAGTGGTGTCGAAATTCATAAAGCCCACCCAGGAGAAAAAAGAGCTTGCGCAACTGTTTCAGGCTCTCCGCATCGAGGTGAACAACGAAATCGATGTGCTCAAGTCGATGCTCTCGCAGTCGCTCAAAGTGCTCAAGCCGGGTGGCAGAATTGCGGTGCTCACCTATCATTCGCTCGAAGACCGCATTGTGAAGAATTATTTCAAGACCGGCAACATCTCGGGCAAAGTGGAGAAAGATTTCTTCGGGCGCATCGACACCCCTTTCCGCCTCGTCAACAACAAGGTGATTGTGCCGAGCGACGAAGAAATAGAGCGAAATCCGCGTTCGCGTAGTGCTAAATTGCGTATTGCCGAAAAATTATAACAAGACACTTCAGAGAATGGCAACTAAAAAGGGAACAAATAAGAAAAACGGAATATTCTCCCGAATCTATCAAGGTAGAATCTTGCCCTACACCTTCTTCACAAAATATGGTGTGTTGGTGGCGGGAATCATTGTGTTTTGCATTGTAATCACCGCCAGCAAGTTTCACACCATGATTCAGAAGAGCAAAATCATCTCGTTGAAAACCGAATTAAACTATTGCAAGTCGGAATTGGTTAAAGCGACAGGCGAATACAACTCCAAGATTCGCGAGAAATTTATGCTTGAGAAAGTCGATACCCTCCATCTCGGGCTCGAAATGCCCGAAAAGCCACCCTATGTCCTCAAATAACATCAAGTAGCCGCGATTATGAAGAAAGAGAGTAAAACGAGAATTATGGCGCGCTATGCGTTTATCGTTGGATGTACGCTTGTTATTGTAATAGCCTGTATTTACAAGTTGACCGTCACCGTGTTTGTCGAGGGTTCGGAATGGAACAAACGTGCCGAAGAGGAATTGAGCGTGGTGCGAAAGATACAGCCCGAGCGGGGCGCAATCGTTGCCGACGACGGCTCGGTTCTTGCCGACAACATCCTCACTTATCGACTTTCTATCGACTGGAATGCCGAAAATTTCGGCGAACGACACTATCGCGCCAATTACCGTGCCTTGTGCGACAGCCTCAACAAGATGTTTCCCGAAAAAGGGATAGATTGGTGGCTCAAGCGCATGAATATCGACAGACATATCAACCTCACCGATTCGGCAGGCAATCGCATGCGTGCCAAGGTTACTATGATTGCCGAAAAACTCGACTCGGTGCAATGCGCCAGAATCAAGCAATTCCCGTTCTTCAAGTTGGCATACCTTCCCACGAAGGCCGACCGCGTGGTAACCGGATTGGTGCGCGACCAGATGGTGATTCGCATTAACCCTTATGGTCAACTCGCGCGTCGAAGCATCGGATTTGTCAAAGACTCAATTATCGACCATAGTAGCGAATGGCATGGAACATCGGGGCTTGAGAAATCGCTCGACTCTTTCCTTTATGGCGTTCCCGGCGAGGCTCATAAAACACAGATTACCAATAGAATGGTGAACTGGAGCACAAAAAAGGCCGTTAATGGTTATGATGTATATACGACCATTAATGTGCAGATGCAGGAAATTCTCGCCAACGAACTCGAGGCTATGTGTCAAAAGTGTAATGCCGCTTGGGGCACCGCCGTGCTCATGGAGGTGAAAACCGGCGATATCAAGGCGATTTCAAATCTCGGCAGATTGCCCGGTAGCACCGACCAATATTACGAGGATATAAATCGCGCCGTTCGCGGAAACGAACTCGGCTCGGTGCTCAAGGTGTTGTCGATGCTGCTTGCGCTCGAAAACAATAAAGTCTCTTTCAATGAGTCGGTCCCCACAGGCGCGTCGTTTGTCAGCGGGGCTGTGAGACTGAGAGACGAGCACTATGTTATGGCAAGCAAAACACCTTCGCTCATCATCAGCACTTCGTCTAACATTGGAATCGGAACGTTGCTTCTCCGCTGTTTCGAGAAAAATCCTCAAGGCTATATTGACGACTTGAAAAACCGCGGATTCCTCGACTCAATCGGCTCCGGAATCGCCGGCGAGGAGAAGCCTCATATCGTTTTCAAAGGGAAACTTTCGGAAGACCGCGTGTCCCTATCCCGAATGAGTTACGGATACTCGATGCACATCCCGCCCTTGAGTGTGCTCGCTGTGTATAACGCCATTGCCAACGATGGCAAGTATGTGCGCCCGCGCTTGGTGAAGGCTTTGGGACACGACGGCGTGCTCGACACCGTGTTTGATGTGTCATATATCCGTCCACAGATATGCTCTCCACAAAATGCCGCCTATTTGCGCGAGATGATGCATGGCGTGGTGTGGAACAACGGAACCGGACGCTCGCTCAAAAGCGACATTGTGGAAATAGCAGGCAAAACAGGTACTTGTTACATGCTCGTAGGCGGTAATTATGATTATAGTAAAAAAAGAACCACTTTCTGCGGTTTCTTCCCTTATAACAATCCGAAATATTCATGCATTGTGGTGCTTGAGAATGGCAATCTCGGCGCTGCCGGTGGCAGTGGAAGGGTGCTTCTCAATGTCGCGGAGAAACTCTATGCTCGAGGATTGCTCGACAACACCTCCGATTTCACCGAGGGGAACCATCCCGAGCGCGGGGTGATGTTTGCCTCGCTCGACAAAGACGCCTCGACGCTCAAGACACAATGGGGGCTTGGCAACCTTGCCGTGTATGCTACACCCAAGGAGGAGCCTGCCGGAACCACTCCGTCGGTGGTCGGGCTTGGGGTGCGCAGCGCTATCGCTCTGCTCGAAAGCAAGGGTTTCAATGTGAGGGTGCATGGCACAGGTCATGTTGTAAAGCAGGAGCCTGCTGCCGGAACGCCGATTGAGAAAGATGGTGAATGTGTTACCTTATATTTGAAAATTTAAAATCGGAATTGCAATGACTGTCGATTCGTTGATTAAAGACATAAATGTGATAAAGGTTGTGGGCGATAGCAGTGTCGCCATTACCGGCGTGCAGACCGACTCCCGTGCCGTTGAGCAAGGGAATCTGTTTGTGGCAGTGTGTGGAGTGAATGTCGATGCCCATCGCTTCATCCCCGATGTGGTTGCGCGCGGCGCCGCCGCTGTGGTGTGCAGTACTCTCCCGGAGGAAATCAAGTCCGAGGTGTGCTACATCCTCGTAGCCGACACATCCTCGGCGCTCGGCTTTATCGCCTCGGCATGGTGGGGCTATCCAAGCAGGCACCTCACCCTTGTGGGTGTTACCGGCACAAATGGCAAGACGACAACCGCCACGCTGCTTTATTCTCTCGTGAGACATCTTGGATATAAGGCGGGGTTGCTTTCCACAGTGTGCAACTATGTCGATGACCTCCCGGTCCCTGCCACACAAACTACCCCCGACCCCTTGACTATCAACCGCCTCATGGCTCAAATGGTGGAGGCGGGTTGCAAATACGCGTTTATGGAGGTGAGTTCTCACGCTGCCGACCAGCGTCGCATCGACGGGCTGGAATTTGATGGCGCCCTGTTCACCAATCTCACACGCGACCACCTCGACTATCATAAAACCGTTGACAACTACCTCAAGGCTAAGAAACGCTTCTTCGATATTCTCCCGGCAAACGCATTCGCCCTTGTGAATATCGACGACAAGGCAGGCAGAGTGATGCTGCAGAACACACGCGCTTCGCGCCACACCTATTCCTTGCGCGAGATGAGCGATTTTCGCGGCAAAGTGATAGAGAGTCGGCTCGACGGCACACTTCTGGAGATAAACCGCAGCGAAATAGAGGTGCGCTTCACCGGTCTTTTCAATGCCTACAACCTTCTTGCCGTGTATGGCGCGGCAATTCTCATGGGGCTTCCCGAGGAGGATGTGAAGGTGAAAATGAGCCTTCTTGTGCCTGTAGCAGGGCGTTTCCAAACATTGCATTCCCCCAAAGGATACACTGCCATAGTCGATTATGCCCACACCCCCGACGCTCTTGTGAATGTGCTCGACACCATCCGCAAGGTGATTGGCGATAAAGGGAAAATCATCACCGTGGTGGGTGCCGGTGGCAACCGCGACACCGGCAAGCGCCCTATCATGGCGCGTGAGGCGGCACTTCGCTCCGACAAGGTGATTCTCACAAGCGACAACCCCCGGTTTGAGAATCCCGAGGCGATTCTCGACGACATGTGGGCAGGACTCGATAGCGACACCGCCCCTCGTTGTGTGCGCATCACCGACCGCCACTCCGCCATTGTTACCGCTACAATGCTTGCCACTCCCGGCGATGTAGTGCTCGTTGCCGGCAAAGGGCACGAAAACTATCAGGAAATCGAAGGTGTGAAGCACCATTTCGACGACCGCGAGCAACTCACAGAAATTTTTAAGAACGAATCTTTATAAAATCGCTTATGCTTTACTATATTTCACAATATCTCGACCGCTTTTTCGACATCCCCGGAGCAAGACTTATGACTTATATCTCTTTCCGCTCGGGAATGGCACTTATTTTGTCGCTTTTTATCGCCACCGTGATAGGTAGGCGCATCATCGACCGTCTGCAACTCATGCAGGTGGGCGAGATTGTGCGCAACCTCGGTCTCGAAGGGCAGATGAAGAAAGCCGGAACACCAACCATGGGCGGAATCATTATCATTATCTCCACTCTCATTCCGTGTCTCCTCATCGGCCGCCTCGACAATATCTATATGATTCTCATGATTATTGCTACGGTGTGGCTCGGCTCTCTCGGATTTGCCGACGACTATATCAAAGTGGCACATCACGACAAAGAGGGGTTGAAAGGAAAATTCAAGATTGTGGGTCAAGTGGGACTCGGACTTATTGTGGGCATTACGATGTATCTCAGCCCCAATGTGGTGATGCGCGAGAATGTAGAGGTTTCTACAAGCGATGCCGGGGTGGTTGAGGTTACTCACAAAACCGAAGACATCAAGAGTCCGCAAACCACAATCCCGTTTGTGAAGAATAACAATTTTGACTATACAAGCCTCACCAAGTGGATGGGCAAACACGCCGCTACAGGCGGTTGGATACTGTTTATCATCGTTACCATTTTTGTCGTAACGGCTGTGTCAAACGGAGCCAATCTCACCGACGGGCTTGACGGACTTGCTACCGGCACCTCGGCGGTGATAGCCACCGCCCTCGCCATAATGTGCTATCTCGGTGGCAATGTCATCTATGCCGGGTATCTTAATATCATGTATATTCCCGGCAGCGAGGAACTTGTAGTGTATGCCGCAGCGTTTATCGGTGCGCTAATCGGGTTCCTCTGGTACAACAGTTTTCCGGCACAAGTGTTTATGGGCGACACCGGCAGCCTCACAATCGGAGGCATCATAGCCGTTTTTGCCATTCTCATTCGCAAGGAATTGCTCATCCCGATTTTATGTGCCATTTTCTTTATCGAAGACCTTTCGGTGATAATCCAAGTGGCATATTTCAAATACACCAAGAAGAAATATGGCGCGGGACGGCGCGTGTTCAAGATGACACCGCTACACCACCATTTTCAGAAACCTGCCGGCGAGGTTGATGCCTTGATTCAATTTCCTCACACCGCAATCCCCGAATCGAAGATTGTGATGAGGTTTTTCATCGTGGCGATATTCCTTGCCGTTATCACATTTGTAACACTAAAAATCAGATAGTAATGAAACGTATTGTAGTATTAGGAGGCGGAGAAAGCGGAGTGGGTGCCGCTATTCTTGCTAAACTCAAGGGTTGCGATGTATGGCTCAGCGATATGGGCACAATTGCCCCACATTACATCGAAATGCTCGACAAATATGATGTGCCTTGGGAACAAGGTGGGCACACCGAGAGTCGCATTCTCATGGCAGATGAGGTTGTGAAAAGCCCCGGAATCCCCGAAAAGGCACCTATCGTGCAGAAAATCATCTCGAAAAATATCCCGGTGATTTCCGAAATCGAATTTGCCGGACGCTATACCACATCCAAGATGGTGTGCATCACCGGTAGCAACGGCAAGACCACTACCACAATGCTCACCTATCACATCCTCAAGAGCGCAGGGCTCAATGTGGGGCTTGCCGGCAATGTGGGCAAAAGCCTCGCTTTGCAAGTGGCTATCGACCCTCACGATGTGTATGTGATTGAATTGAGCAGTTTCCAGCTCGACAATATGTACCAGTTTAAGGCAAATATCGCCGTGATTATGAATATCACACCCGACCACCTCGACCGGTATGACTACAAGATGGAAAACTATGTCAATGCCAAATTCCGCATTCTTCGCAACCAGTCGAGCGAAGATGCGTTTATCTATTGGGAAGACGACCCGATAATTGAGCAGCAGTTGCAACACATTAAGATTGAGTCGAGGGTTTTCCCATTCAGCGAGAACAAAGAAGCCGACTCAAAGGCATACGTCAAGGATGGAAACATCGTTATCGAGCACAATGGCGACACTTTCGAGATGCCTCGTGAAGAATTGGCGCTCAAAGGGTTGCACAACCTCTACAATTCGATGGCTGCAGGTCTCTCGGCTTCGTTGCTCGACATCAAGAAAGATGTGATTCGCCGCTCCCTTCAAGATTTCGAGGCTGTGGAGCATCGCCTTGAATATGTGCGCACCGTGGATGGTGTGCGTTATATCAACGACTCCAAAGCCACCAACGTAAACTCCTGCTGGTATGCTCTTGAAAGCATGACCGCTCCCACAGTGCTCATCCTCGGCGGAAAAGACAAAGGAAATGACTACACCGAGATTGAAGCGCTCGTGAAACAGAAGGTGAAAGCCATAATTTGTATGGGCAAGGACAATGCAAAACTCCTCGATTTCTTCACCGGCAAAGTGCCTGTCATTAAAGACACTCATAGCATCGCCGACGCCCTCTCGGAAGCGCGTGCCGTGGCATCGCAGGGCGACACAGTGCTCCTCTCTCCATGCTGCGCCAGTTTCGACCTCTTTAAGAGCTACGAGGACCGAGGCGAGCAGTTCAAGGATATTGTGAACAATTTCAAATAACAGACTCTATGGCAACAGAAGTTGACAACAACAATTCCACAACAACCGAAGGCGAAGTGGAATCCAAGCAGATGGGCGACAAATATATCTGGGGTATCTTCATCGCATTGTGCCTCATTTCTATTGTCGAGGCTTATAGTGCGTCGAGCCGCGAAGTGCTCTCCGCCGGAATTTACGCACCGCTCGTAAAGCACACAATTATGCTCGTTGTGGGCGGATTGATTGTGTATTTCATGCAGCGAATCCCCTACTACAAGTATATTAAGCCTATCCCGGTGTTTGGTTTGGTAACTTTTCTGTTGTTAGGTCTCACCCTTCTTTTCGATGCGGTTAACGATGCCCAACGTGCCGTGCCCCTTTTGGGCGGATTCACTGTTCAGCCTTCCGAAATGGCAAAATTCGGTATTGCGCTTCTTATTGCTTGGACTACCGCTAAGAACCAGAAGCCCGATGGTGTGAAGAATACCGGAATATTCATTTGCGCCGCTATTATTGCCGCTTTTGGCGGTTTAATGGTGGGGCAGGGTCTATCTAACACTATCCTTCTGATGAGCATCAGTGTGGCATTGCTGCTTATTGCCGGTATCGGGTGGATGCAACTTATAAAACTATTCGTCTTTTACGTGGTGCTTGGCATTTTATTGCTTGGTGTCTCTCTCGCTATTGATTCGATAACGCCCCAGAAAAGCGATTCGAGCAAAAACACCGAAACCACAGCCATGGTAGCCGATGCAGCCGCTCCCGATGTCGCCGCACAAGGCAAAAGTGCCGATAAGGAAGAAAAAGTTTCTTCTATTAAGAAATTTTTCCGACGCATCGAGACATGGCGCAACCGTGTGGATAGATACAACGACGATACACCTCTATACAAGCAACCGAGGACCAAGGAAAATGCGCAAGAGCATTTTGCACGCATGGCGCAAGCCAACAGCAAAGTGATTGGCACCGGTCCGGGCAACTCAAGAGAGTGCAGCCGCCTTCCGCTCGCATATATCGACTATGTCTATTCAATTATTGTTGAAGAACTCGGATATGCGGGTGGCATTGTGGTGCTTGTGCTCTATTTGTGGCTCTTTGCTCGTGCCGGAAGCATCGCTTGGCGTTGCAAGCGCACTTTCCCCGCCCTGCTTGTCATGGGTATGGCGGTGTTTATCGTCTTCCAGGCGCTTTTCCACATCTGCATCAATGTGGGTGTGATGCCGGTGTCGGGTCAGCCGCTCCCTCTCATCTCCAAGGGTGGTACTTCCATCCTCATTACCTGCATGGCTTTTGGTATCATGCTCAGTGTGAGCCGCACCGCCGTGCAAAGCAACAAATCCAAGGAGGTTAAGGAAGAAATTGAGCAGTTGCCTACCGATTTGCAAGGTTCTAACCTCTCTCAAAAATGATAACAATGAAACGTAATAATCTTAAAATAGTAATCAGCGGTGGTGGAACAGGCGGGCACATTTTCCCTGCCCTATCTATCGCCAACGAAATAAAACGTCGATACCCCGATGCCGAAATCCTCTTCTTTGGCGCAATAGGACGCATGGAGATGGAGCGAGTGCCTGCTGCCGGATACAAAATCATCGGGCTCCCGGTTATGGGATTCAATCGGCGCAACCTTCTCAAAAACATCCCCGTGGCTTTCAACCTCTTCAAGAGTATGAGGCGCGCACATTCGCTCATCAAGGAGTTCGCTCCCGATATTGCTATCGGTGTGGGCGGATATGTGAGCGGTCCGGTGCTCAAGGAGGCGCAGAAACTCGGCATTCCCACCCTCTTGCAGGAGCAAAACTCCTATGCCGGAGTCACCAACAAACTGCTTGCCAAGAAAGCGCGCAAGATTTGTGTGGCATATAGCGGCATGGAGCGATTTTTCCCGGCAGAGAGCATTGTGCTCACCGGAAACCCGGTGCGCCGCGACCTGCTCGAATGTGCCGCCACTCCGCAGCAGGCAAGAGAATCTTTCGGTCTTAACCCCGACACCAAGACAGTGCTCGTAATCGGCGGCTCGCTCGGTGCCCGCTCGGTAAACCGCGGAATTATCGCCGGAATCGACTCATTTGCCTCTAAAGATATGCAAGTGCTGTGGCAGTGTGGCAAATTCTATGCCGAAGAATGTGCCGCTGTGCTTGCCGACAGCGGTGTGAAAAATGTGAAAGTGGTGCCGTTTATCAGCGACATGGGAATGGCATATCGTGCCGCAAACCTTGTGGTTTCGCGCGCCGGTGCCGGCTCAATCAGCGAATTGCAGTTGCTTGGCAAGCCTTCGATTCTCATCCCGTCGCCCAATGTGGCTGAGGACCACCAGACCAAGAATGCGATGGCGCTTGTCGATAAAGGTGCCGCCATTCTTGTGCGCGACAGCGACAGTGAGGCTCTCCTGCACAAGGAGATTCTGCGTGTGCTCGACGATGAGGAAACTCTCGCAAACCTCTCGAAAAACATTTCTGCCATGGCTCTCGCCGATGCCGCCGAGCATATTGTGGATGAAGTGGAAAAAATCATTGGAAAATAAAACTATTGCGTTATGAAAGAGTATAAATCGATATATTTTGTTGGAGCGGGCGGAATAGGAATGGCTGCCCTGGAGCGCTATTGCCTCTCGAAGGGGAAAAATGTAGCCGGATACGACCGCACACCCACTGCGCTCACCGAGGCTCTTGAAAAAGAGGGGGTAAACATCTCGTTTAGCGATGATGTTGCCACAATCCCCGATTTCTGCCGCGACAAGCAAGACACCTTGGTGGTATATACCCCGGCAATTCCCGATACAAATGTCATACTTTCCTATTTCCGCGACAACGGTTTCGAAGTGGTGAAGCGTGCCCGCCTTCTCGGGCTTGTAACGCGCGACAGCCGAGGATTGTGCTTCTCGGGAACCCACGGCAAGACCACCACATCGAGCATGGCTGCCCACATAATGCACCAATCTCCTCTCGGATGCAACGCATTCTTAGGGGGTGTGCTTCGCAACTACGATAGCAATTTCATTCTCGACACTCATTCCCAATATTCGGTTATCGAAGCCGACGAATTTGACCGCTCATTCCACCATCTCTCGCCATATATTGCCGTGGTAACGGCAACCGACCCCGACCATCTCGATATTTATGGCACCGAGGAGGCTTATCTCGAGAGTTTCGCCCATTTCACCTCGCTTATCAAGGAGGGTGGATGCCTTATCTGCCACACCGGGCTCAAACTCAAGCCTCGCCCCGGCAAAGGAGTAACCACCTATTATTATTCGCGCGACAACGGTGATTTCCATGCCGAGAATGTGCGCAAAGGGGATGGCGAAATTGTGTTTGACTTTGTATATCCCGGCGGAGTGCTCCGCGATGTGAGCCTCGGAGTGCCCGTGGATATCAACATCGAGAATGCCGTTGCCGCGATGGCTGTGTGCCATCTCGTGGGTGTCGATGGCGACACCATGCGCTCGGCAATCGGCTCATTTCTCGGACCGAAGCGTCGATTTGAGTTCTGGCTCAAGGAACCCAATGGCGGCAAGGTGATAATCGACGATTATGCCCATCACCCCGACGAGCTCAAAGCGAGCATCTCATCGGTGCGCGACCTTTATCCCGGACGCCGTCTCACTGTCGCTTTCCAGCCACATCTCTATAGCCGAACACGCGATTTCGCTCCACAATTCAGCGAGGCGCTCTCGCTTGCCGATGAGGTGATTCTCCTCGATATTTACCCGGCACGCGAACTTCCTATCCCCGGAGTGTCGAGCGAAATGCTGCTTCCCGGCATAAAATGCACAAATAAAATCACTTGTAGCAAAAATAATTTCATAAATACGCTGAAAAATTATAACTTTGAAGTCTTGTTGACTGTGGGAGCGGGAGATATCTGCAATTTCCTTCCCGAAATATGCCAACTTGCAAAGCAACGATAAATGGTAAAGACTATCCTCAAATATTGCCTTCTTGTGCTCCTCACGGCAGCCGTCATAACCGGTGTAGTGTGGGCTAACATCGAGTGGAGCGACGCTCGGTGTGCAGGCGTGGATATCAACATCGAAAACGATGAAGCCGGAGTCTTTATCACCCGCCAAGGCATTGAAGAGGACCTCGCAAAGCGCGGAATCTCGCTCGAAGGGATGGCGATTAACCAAGTGCCGTATGCCGCTATCGAAGACACCTTGCTTTCGCTCGACTATATCGAGACTGCCCAATGCTATTCGGCGGCTCAGCCTGTCAACACATCGGCGGCTATTCCAACGAAAGACTTTGGCAGAGTGATAATCGATGTGCAGCAGTTTGCCCCGGTGATGCGAGTATTTCGCGAGGATGGCACCTCCTACTATGTGAATAAAGACGGGAAGCGGATGGAAGCCGATGTGCGTTTCCGCAAAGATGTTCCGGTGGTAACCGGCACATTCACCAACGCTTTCTCCGAGATATCACTATTGCCACTCATCAACTACATCGGTGGCGACAAGGCTCTCACCGAACTTGTATCCACGATAAAAGTCGATTCTCCCGAAGATATTTTCATCATCCCCTCGATTGCCGGACATGTGGTGAATTTTGGCGACATGTCGAACATCGAAGGGAAGTTCAAGAAATTGCAACTTTTCTACGACAAGGTAATCAAGGCAAAGGGGTGGCATGCCTACGACACGATTTCCGTGAAGTGGAACTATCAGGTGGTAGCCACTTTGCGCAATCCCAAGAAACGTGTTGTTGAAGAGTATGACCCTCAATATGATGAAATGCCGGTGAGCATCGACATGCTCACACCCTTCCCTGAATCCGGAGATGATTCTGTGGGCACAAAGCACTCTAAAACTGAAAAAGTAGTAAAAAAATAAGATAATCATCACTTCCTCATCTTTTTATTATGGATAATAAACAATACATAGTTGCACTCGAAATTGGCAGTTCCAAGATAGTTGGAGCCATAGCAACACATTCTGCACTCGCCGGTGTGTCGGTTGTAGCAGTGGAAGAGGAGTCGGTGGTAGATTGCGTCCGTTATGGTGTAATTCAAAACATCGAAGAGGTAAACACTCGCGTGGGGCGCATTATCCACAAACTCGAAAACCGCGCTGTAGTGGCACCCCGCAAAATCAAATCGTTGTATGTCGGTGTTCAGGGACGCTCAATGCACAATTATGTTGCGCAAGTCTCCAAGCAATTCACCGAAACCACTATCACAGAAAAGGTGATAGATGAAATGAAGACCGAATGTCGCGAAATCGCAAAGAAGCAAATCGACGGCTTTGAGATTGTGGGCACTATCCCGCGCAAGTATCTTGTGGATAAGACCGAAACACAGAAGCCGGTGGGAACGCTTGGCTCGAGCATCGATGCCTATTTCAACCTCATTATCGCCAAGCCTCAAGTGAGAGGCAACATTCGCCGCTTGATGGAGAAACAGCAGGTGGATGTGAACGGCTATTTCGTTGTTCCGAATTGCGTGGCAGAGGCTGTCCTTTCCAATGAGGAACGCCGCCTGGGTTGTATGCTCGTGGATTTCGGTGCCGAGACCACTACCGTGTCGATTTATAAAAACGATGTGCTCATCTATCTCGCCACAATTCCTGTAGGCTCGAGAAATATCACCAAAGATATCACCGCACTCAACATCCTCGAAGAGCGTGCCGAGGAAATCAAGAAGAGTGTGGGTAATGCCAATGTGCAGCCGAGCGACAAATCGGTGCTCATTTATGACATTAATTCAGGCGACATCAACAATTATGTCGCTGCCCGCTCGGGCGAAATCGTTGCCAACATTATGGCTCAACTCGAATATGCCAAATGCACCGTTGAGGATATCCCTGCCGGAATCATCATTGTGGGCGGCGGCGTGAAACTCAAAGGCTTTGCCGATGTCATCGCCACCCAGTACAAGGGTAAAATCCGCGAGGGGAATATCGATTCGGTTGATTTCACCAACACCAAGGCACAGGGCGTGGAATATGTGCCGGTGGTGTCGATGCTGTGTCGTGCCGCTCGAGTGATGAAGGCAGGCGCCTCGTGCTGCTCCGAGCCCCCATCGACAGGCGATGCCACAGGTGACGCTACAACAACCACCGGAAGCACTACCACTACAACAACTACTCCGGCTACTCCCGCTAACGGCGACGATGAGAAAAAGCCCAAGAAAAAGAGTCCCGGCAAGATAGCGACACTGTTTGGCTCAATCAAGACCAAAGTGGCAAATATCTTTGAAGAGCCCGAGGAGGGAGAAGATGAAGATGATGAAGAAGACAATAACGACGAATAATATAACGACATGGAAGAAGATTATAGACAGACTCCCGAATTGGACATTTCCAGAGAGAGTGGAATAGAGAAACCCACACCTGTTATCAAGGTGATTGGAGTGGGCGGTGGCGGAAACAATGCCATTAACCACATGTATCGTCAGGACATCTCCGATGTGTCATTTGTAGTGTGCAACACCGATGCGCAAGCACTGAAATGCTCACCGGTTCCAAATAAGCTGCTCATCGGCCCCAATACCACCAAAGGTCAGGGAGCAGGTAATGTGCCCGAAGTGGCACGTGCCGCAGCCGAGGAGAGTGCCAACGAAATCGCCGAACTATTCAAGGATGGCACCAGCATGGTCTTTGTAACTGCCGGTATGGGCGGTGGAACAGGTACCGGTGCCGCTCCCGTGGTGGCTCGTATTGCCCGCGAGAACGATATCCTCACCGTGGGTATCGTTACTATTCCCTTCCTCTTCGAGGGGGAGAAGAAGATTCTCAAGGCTCTCAACGGCGCCGACGAGATGAGCAAATATGTCGATGCCTTGCTTGTTATCAACAATGAGCGTCTCACCGACATCTACGGCGACCTTGATTTCTCCAACGGTTTTGCCAAGGCTGACGATATCTTGTCGATTGCCGCACAGAGCATCTCAGAAATCATCACCGTGAACGGAAAAATCAATCTCGACCTCAACGATGTGAGCACCACCCTCAAGGATGGCGGTGTGGCTCTCATAAGCCGCGGTTACGGCGAAGGTGAGAATCGTATCACGAAGGCGATTCAAGACGCCCTCAACTCTCCGTTGCTTCGCAACCGCGACATCGAAGGCTCCAAGAAGATACTTTTCAACATCTACTACAACCCAAACGACACCGAAAAACCTTTCAAGATGTCGGAATTGAACGAGTTTACAAGTTTCATGAACCAGTTCTCCGACATGGATGTTATTTGGGGTGTAAGCTACGACGAGACACTCGGCAGCAAGGTGCGTATCACAATTCTTGCCTCGGGATTTTCGGTAACTATCACCGACGACAAGGAATTCCGCACACAGCCGGCAGAGAGCACCGAAACTTCGGCGCAGACAACCACCAACGAGGTTCAACGCATCGCCGAGGAGTATGGCTCCGACAAAGTGAACGCACAGCGTCAGCAGCAGGCTCGTGCCAGATACATAATCCTCACCCCCGACCAGTTTGACAAGGAGGATGTGCTCGCAATATTTGAGCGCTATCCCACTTACAACCGCGACTCGAAGGTTAAGGACCTTATCAGGGAGGCTTCCAAGAACTCAAACGACGGTGCCGGCGACAACCTCCATGTCTCCGACCCTGCAACTATAGTGTTTTAAGCCACAGGACGATTATGGAACTTCTCAAGAAGCGCATTCTCGAAGATGGTAAATGCTATCCCGGCGGTATCCTCAAGGTGGATAGTTTCATAAACCACCAGATGGACCCCGACTTGATGTTCAAGATAGGGGAGGAATTTGCGCGCCTATATGCCGATTGCGGCATCAACAAGATTGTAACCATCGAAGCGTCGGGAATTGCCCCGGCAATCATGGCAGGGCATGTGATGCACCTCCCGGTGGTGTTCATCAAGAAGAAAGAGCCTAAGACCATGAGCAATATGCTCTCCACGGTGGTGCACTCTTTCACCAAAGACCGCGACTATACCGTGTGTATCAGCGCCGATTTTCTCACTCCTGCCGACAAAGTGCTCATCATCGACGACTTTATGGCATACGGCAATGCCTCGATGGGCATCCTCGACCTCGTCAACAAGGCGGGAGCGCAGGTGGGCGGCTTCGGGTTTATCATCGAGAAGACCTTCCAGGGCGGCGGCGACAAATTGCGAGCGATGGGCTATCGAGTCGAAAGCCTCGCCATGGTGAGCAGCCTCGACAACTGCGCCATTGAGTTGAAATAAAGAGAGTGCCGCCCCGGGGGTGGCACTCTTCATTTTTATACTTCCCGAAGCAGGATTACACAGTGAGGATTTCTTTCTCCTTGGCTGCAAACACTTCGTCGATTTTTTTCATGTATTGGTCGTGCATCTTTTGCACCTTTGCCTCGGCATCTTTCTCAACATCCTCGGGCATACCCTCTTTGATGGCTTTTTTCAAGCCCTCGATGGCATCGCGGCGAGCGTTGCGGATAGAGATTTTGGCTTGTTCTGCTTCGTTTTTCGATTGCTTTACAAGTTGCTTGCGGCGTTCCTCGGTGAGAGGCGGGATGGAGAGGCGAATCACCTCGCCATTGTTTTCGGGGGTGATACCCACTTCCGAATTGATGATGGCGCGCTCAATCTCCTTGAACATCTTCTTCTCCCACGGAGTGATGGTGATTGTGCGAGCGTCGGGCACCGAGATATTGGCTACATTGGAAATAGGGGCGGGGCTGCCGTAGTAATCCACTCTGATTCCGTCGAGGATTTTCGGATTTGCTTTGCCGGCACGAATGTGGGCGAGTGCCTCATCGAGAAATTCCACTGCCATTTGCATTTTCTCTTCGGCAGGTTTAAGATAGAAATTAACGTCGTTCATATTGTGAAATTTTTGATATTGTACTAATAAACAAGTGTGCCGATTTTCTCTCCATCGAGCACCTTCTTGAGGTTGCCCGGAGTGTCCATATCGAACACGATAATCGGGAGACCGTTTTCCTTGCACAACGTGGTGGCGGTGAGGTCCATAACCTTGAGACCGCGAGTGTAGATTTCATCATAAGAGATTTCGTCGAATTTGGTCGCGGTGGGGTCCTTCTCCGGGTCGGCGGTGTAGATGCCATCCACGCGGGTGCCTTTGAGCATCACTTCGGCTTCCACCTCAATGCCGCGGAGTGCAGAGCCGGTGTCGGTGGTGAAGAACGGATTGCCGGTGCCGCCCGACAAGATAGCCACTTTCCCTGCCTTGAGGGCATCGATAGCCTCCCATTTGCTGTAATATTTGCCAATAGGATACATATTGATGGCGGTGAACACCTGAGCCGGTTGTCCAATGCTTTCGAGCGCCGAACTCAATGCAAGAGAGTTGATAACTGTGGCGAGCATACCCATCTGGTCGCCTTTCACGCGGTCAACACCTTTTTTAAGACCGGAAACACCGCGGAAAATGTTGCCGCCACCGATAACGATGGCTACTTCGACACCCGATTGGGCGATTTCCATGATTTGCTGAGCGTATTCGCCAAGACGCACAGGGTCAATGCCATAGCCTTGCGCACCCATAAGCGATTCACCACTGAGTTTGAGTAGAATTCTCTTGTATTTTGTTCTCATGACGGTATAGTTTAATATTTACTACACAAATTTAATTGATAGAAGTGATTCAACCAAAAATAACACCAAAAAAAGCACAAACACCGGTGATTTTTGTGGATTATAGCGTGAAAAATGTGTTGTGTGCATGGTAATGTGGGTGTAGCAATGCGTGAAGCAATCGAGAACACGGATTAAACGGATAAAACGGAAATGGCTCGCTGACGCTCGCCAGCGAGGGCGCTGCTATTTGCTCGTTGTGCGCTACCGAGGGCGTCACCCCGAAGCGGGTGCTCCTGATCGTAACCGGGCACTTACGAAGTGCCCGGAATAGTGCTACTAATAAAATGCGTGCCAAAGGTACGCTCCTGTAGCATGGCGGGGAGTCTTCGGTGCGCTTATGATTGTGGCTTGTGTGCAGTGTAATGAAAATTGGGCTTGCGGGGTGCGGCGGCTCCGGGGGCAAGGGGATTCAAGGTGCGTGTGCTCCGATGGCGGAGCTTGCGCTGCGTGAGCAGCGCGGGTGTTTTAGATAGGGCTAATAGGGCCAATGGGGCCAATAGGCATTTTTGCGGTGAGCGATGCGTTTGCAGCGCGGGGTTTATGGCTGCCATC
>SFER01000157.1 GCA_004557195.1 Bacteroidales bacterium
CAATCGGTTAAAAATCAATGGTCTAAACATATTCTATCCGCCAAAATTGATGCGAATTTATATGAGCACCGTGGCAACATGCCAAACAACTTTGTTAAAACTATCCCGGACATAAGGCAATCACTAAAAGCAATAGAGATGTTTAGAGATGAATACCTTTTAGATTTTATTAATATAGAAGAAATTGGAGAAAGAGATAAAGAAGATATTGATGAACGCGTCGTTGAAAGAGAGATAATTCATAATATAAAGAATTTCATCCTTACTTTCGGACGAGATTTTGCATTCATCGGCAACCAATGCAAATTGGAAATATACGGAATAGAGCATTTCCCCGACTTAATTTTTTTCAATAGAGAATTGAATGCATTAGTTGTAATAGAACTTAAAAAAGGTACATTCAAATCATCTTATCTTGGGCAGTTGTGCACATATCTTAGATTAGTTGACGAACAAATGAAAAAGCCTCATGAAAACCCTGCAATAGGATTAGTCTTATGTAAAAGCGCCAACAAAAAATATGTCGAATATGTTATTCAAGACTATGACAAGCCTTTAGGTGTAGCCACATACAAAACTTCCGACGAAATGCCAGAGAAATTAAAGAAAGCACTACCAAATGTTGATGACTTAAAAAAGTTGTTATAACATCTCTTTGCATTATGGAAAAAGCGCATTTCATCAAAAAGATTGAAAATTTCATCATATCGCATGGTTTTCCGGCTTCGGGGGCCACGATTATTGCAACCGTGAGCGGCGGTGCCGACTCGGTGGCGCTGCTCCACATCCTTCTCGGGCTGGGATACAACGTCATAGCCGCCCACTGCAATTTTCATCTCCGCGGCGAGGAGAGCAACCGCGACGAGGCTTTCGTGGCTGAACTATGCAAGCGCTTGCAGGTGCCTCTCGAAATCAAGCATTTCGATGTGCCGCAATATGCCGCCGAGAACCGGCTGTCGATTGAAATGGCTTGTCGTGCGCTAAGATATGCTTGGTTTGAAACCTTGCGGCAAAACCGCGATGCGGCGGCGATTGCCGTGGGGCACCACAGCGACGACAACGTGGAGACTTTTTTCCTCAACCTCATGCGCGGCAGCGGTTGCAAAGGTCTTGCCGCTATTCGTCCGGTTGCCGGAAACATCATCCGCCCGTTCCTCTGCGTGTCGAGAGCCGAAATCGAAGAATACCTCGAGTCAATCGGCGAAACCCACATCACCGACAGCACAAATGCGCAAAACGACTTCACCCGCAACAAGTTGCGCAACATCGCCATCCCGGCGCTCGAAGCGACATTCCCCGGCATCACCAACGCTATAGCCCGCACTACCGACATTCTGCGCGACGAAGACACTTTCATGCAGGAGGCTATACGCCGCTACTCCGCCGAAATCATCACCGAGAGCCGCGACGGATGGCACATCGATTCCGCCCGGCTGCTCGCCATCCCGGGCAACCACACACTGCTTTTCCGCATCCTCAATGCCTACGGTTTCAACCCCACCCAGTGTGGCGAAATTCTCGCCTCGCTCACCGCAGGCTCGCAGGTGGGAAGCCAATGGCACAGCACCCATTTCACAGCGTCAATCTCCCACTCTTCTATCGACATTTTTCCACATAATACCACCGCGAGCGACATCGAGGAGCACCGATTCACCCTCTTTGACGACCTCTCGCAACTCCCTATGCCGCTGAAAGTTGAGATGTTTAAGCCCGACGAAAATTTCCGCTTTGCGCGCGACAACCGCACTGCCTATTTCAGCACCGACATCCTCAGCCACACCCTCGTTATGCGCCACCGACGCACCGGCGACCGCATCTCCCCGTTCGGGATGCACGGGAGCCGCCTCGTGAGCGACATCTTCAGCGACCTGCACCTCAATGCCCGCGAAAAAGAGAGCTCCTGGCTCATCGAGTGCGATGGAAAAATACTCTGGATTCCCGGCATCCGCGCCTCGCGCCATTTCGCCTGCGCGCCGGGAGCCGCAATCGTCGCCCTCTCGCTCATCCCTTGATCTTATACAATCAAATGCTTGCCGTGGGAGAAGCCATGATGCTCCTCCGAGAAAACATAGCCCAACTGGTTTGACAGGCATTGGGTGTTGCCTATCTTGGCATCGATATTGTTGTGCGAGTGCCCATATATCCAATAATCAATGCCGCTGTCGGCGATATACTCCTCCAGTTCCACAGTGAACGCCCCATTCGCCTTGCTACCCTGAAACTTGGGGTGGAGCATCCGGAACGATGGCACATGATGGGTAACTACAATCTTATGTGCTGCTTGCGAATGTGCCACCGACTCTTTGATGAAGGCGAGGCAACGCTCATGCTCGGCATTGAATTGGACATGGGTCATCAGTTCCCCTTTATACATAATTCGGCGGAAATCGCTTACCACCTGTTCGGTGAAGTATGCGTCCGCCAAAGGAATCCTCGACCAAAGGGTGGAGAGAAAGATGTCGGTATTGCCTATCTTCACAACTCCGTTGTAGTGGCTGAACACATTGGGACGTATCTCCAAAAGATAGCCGTCGGGCAGTGTCGCCACATCGTAGTATTTGTAGAACTCATGGTTGCCCATGCAGCAATGCACCTCCTTATAGTTCTCCGACACCCGGTCCCAAAATGGATGCTTGGAGTAGTTATCATCGCCGAGATAGCCGATATCACCTGCAAGCAGCAGGATGTCGCCCGCCACCTCCAAGGGGTGGGCTTTTAGATACCGCCAGTTGTCGGCAAACTCCAAATGCAAGTCGGATACGTATTGTATCTTCATATTGGTCATGCTTTTATGAATGCATTGCGCAGAATATCCAGATAAACGCGTATTTGCTCTTCCGTTCTTCCTAATGCGTCTTTCAACGACTTGGGATTTGCAGATAACTCTTCTTCCATGCGTAAAATGAAGGTTTGTATTGTGTTCCAAACAGATGTAAGCACTGCCAACTTCTCAGAGAAATCTGCACCTGCAATAAGTTTCAACACGTCATTGCGATGTTTCTTGATATCCTTAGTATTGACCATACGTCCGGCATCACGTTCTGCAAGTAGATTGAGATAAGCCTTGGTCTTCAGACAAACAAGGGCATAATGTGAGGCATAGCGCAGACCATCCTCCACGTAGCTGTTGTTCACGGTCAGTTCATAGTATTCTTCATCCATCATAATGGCACTGAGACTCGACACATCTTCTCCTGTGGGTATCGGCTCTAAATGAAAACCGGAAGGCTCGCCAAGCAGGTCAGAATGCCTTGAAAGCAATTCTATCTTGGCAGGAAATCCAGGCTTGCCGTCCTCAAAGCGGTACAACTCGTATGCCGGCGCCTTGTTTTCCCCGCGTTTGCGCTTGCCATTCCTGTATTGACCATCCTTTACGAATTGCCAAAAGGCGTTTGCAAACTCAGCAGTCATCTTTTCAACCACCAATATCATGTCGATATCGACCGTGGCACGTGGCTCCACCATTGTCTTGCTCAATACAGCATCACAGGCAGTACCACCGATAATCACATAGTTCTCAGAGAAAGATCTAAAAGCTTCCCTAAATTTTTCTATTCCTTTTACCATAAATTATCAATCATTAATTCAATTTCTTTTTCTACTCTCGGATCATTGTCATCCCTCAACGAAAGGGCAAGGGAAAGGCGATCAACAAAACCATCCTCCTTCTCTATGACCGGTGGATATTTCCACACTTCTATTCTGGTGGCACCGTCCAGAATGTTCAAGTCGGGCAGTGCGCCCGCCTCTTTTGATTTTCTGAACTTCGGTTCATAGATGACTTTTGTGTGTATTCGCTCGGGATTGAGAGCCGAATAATGAGACAAGGCGTTGATGCCGCCAACCACTCCCTGAGTCACTTCTTCATCGGCATACAATACCGATTTAATGGGATTTTGCATCAATGGCTCAGCCTCCTTCCAGAGTTGTTTGCCTTCTTTCTCAATGTGTATGCGCTTCGTCCCGTTGTTGCTCACATCCACATAAACCAAATTTGTGGCATTCAGTTGACGGACTGCACGGCTAATGGCAAGATAGTTGTAGGGTAGCAGTTTTTCCATCTCCGAAAGGGTACAACCTTCCAAACTCTTGCGCTGAAGATGATACAACAACAGGTATTGGGCAGCAGGTTGCAACCGTTCTTTGTTGATTGGCGCACTGTCTTTTGAATTGATGAGCAAGAACGGCAGAAAGACATACTTGCCGCTCACCACAAAATAAACTCCTTGCTCAATATACCTGTTTCGCTCGTAGGAAGCCAGTTGGTCGAACTTCATCACGCATGGCTTTCCTAAAACAGCAGTTAAATTGGATGTCTGCTTCTTATATTGAACGGGCGTGAGATGAACAGCCGTTTTGCTTTCCAATACCACAAACTGAAAGCCCATATACTCTAAGTTATAGAACGTAAACATAAGCAGTGCATCGGTAAAAACGCCTTTCAGTTCGCTACGACTCATAAGCCGCATCGTAATTGTTTTTCCTGCTATAACTACTGTCTTGCTCATATTATCATTAATCTTGCACGATTATCATAACCAATGAAAACAGTGCAAATTTAATGATAATAATTGAAAATCAAGGGAATTTTATTAAAAAGTGAAGATTAAATTTGCAATTTCTATATTTTGAACCATCCCCGGCAACCGCACACTGCTTTTCCGCATCCTCAATGCCTGCGGCTTCACCCCACCCAATGTGGCGGTATACGCGCCTCGCGCCACTTCGCCTGCACTCCCGGAGCCCCCATCGTAGCCCTCTCCCTCCTCCCACAGCCTATATAATCAAATGCTTGCCGTGTCGCGTCTGTCGATATTGAGGCAGAATTTTCCTGCAACACCATCAAGGCAGAAGAATCCCATTTTGCTACATTTTAATAATGCATTAAAACGATGCAAATGTAATTACAATGATTGATAATCAGTAGTTTTTTTCAAAAGCGGCGAGAACACAATGCCTCTTTATTTCATTGATTTGCGACAAGGTTTACCCTCAAATCATAGA
>SFER01000158.1 GCA_004557195.1 Bacteroidales bacterium
TAGTAAAACGGCATCGACCACCGCTCCGGCTTGGGCGGAAATGTGCCGAGCATCAAAATCCGGGCGCCCTCCGGTATATAAGGTGTGAATGGATGTATTTCTGAATGCTGCATGATACTCTATTTTTTCCAAAGGTAATAAAAAATACATTCTCCAACGCCTCTTGCCCCCGAAAAATGTCGTAGAAACACGCTAAGTCGAAAAAATGTTAATAAAAATTGCTGATTATCCGAATTTTGTTCCTAAATTTGCAAAAAAATATCGTTATATCAAATGAAGGTAAAAATTTTAGCAATTTTATCACTCTTGTTGCTCGTAACAAGCTGTGGTAGCCGCAAAGAGATTGCATATCTCCAGGAAGCCGACCAAATCCCCTTGGAGGTGTTGCAGCAATCTATGATGCCGGCAAATACTGTTGTAATGCCGGGTGATTTGTTGGATATCTTGGTAGCCACTACCAATCTTGAGGCGTCGAAGCCGTTCAACCGTATGGGGGTGCTCACCGAAATTGCATCCAACTCTTATAACAATTCCAACAACACCACCAACAACTCGCAAAACTTCTATCTCGTTGACCAGGACGGCAACATCGAGTTCCCCGTGGTTGGCACTTTGCACATCGGTGGCATGAACAAGAAACAAATCGAAGAGACTGTTGTTGAGGCTCTTTATCCTAAATATCTCTCGGAGCGCCCAAGCGTCGATATCCGTTTCCGCAACTTCAAGGTGTCGGTTGTCGGCGAGGTGAAAAACCCCGGTGTATATACCTCGCTCAACGAGCGTATGAACATCCTCGAGGCGCTCGCTATGGCTGGCGACTTGAACATAACCGCTCGCCGCGACAACATTATGCTCATCCGCTTGAATGCCGATGGCACCAAGAATGTCGAGGTGCTCAATCTCAACGACAATTCTTTGATTACATCTCCTTATTTCAACTTGCAACAAAACGACATCATCTATGTCGAGCCTAACAAGTCGAAAATAAACCAATCTTGGACCATCCCACCGGCTGTTACTTTGGCTTTGAGCTCGATTGGTACTCTCGTTTCAATTGCAACCTTGATTGTTACAATCACAAAATAACAGCGTCTCTCTTGACGCCGCAACACACCCACTCCCTCGGCTCCGTCCGGGGGAGTGCCGTTTCATCCCCACTCTATACATTATATACATTTTTTGCGCTCCTTGCCAATTTTTTTTGCTCAAATATTTTGCTTTTTGAAATGATTGGGGTAACTTTGAACGGATAAAAGGTATTGAAACCATGAAATATGTTGTTAAAATAAATCCTGAATACGAACATCTGCGCGGTTTTATCGAGGGGCTTCCCACGGCTACCGATGCCGAACTCGGTCGCCTGGTGTATTCCACCCGTAACAAGGTGTATTCCACCCAAGTGGGCGACATCACGCTGTCGGTGAAATCTTTCGGCGTGCCGCGATTCCTCGGCAAATTCACTCTCGGCGACCTCAAGGTGTCCAAGGCTCGCAGCTCTTATGAAAACGCTTTGAAATTGATTAACCTCGGAATCGGCACTCCGGAGCCGGTGGCGTATGTCGAGGAGTACCGCATGGGCTGCATCCACCGCAGTTTCTATGTGTGCCTGTTCCTCGACGGCTATCGCGATGTGAGCGGCTGGGAAAAACGCGACGATGCTGCCGCTTTGCTCGACCGGTTCGGGCAATTCATCGCACTACTCCACTCCAAAGGGGTGTGCCATAACGATTTCACCCCCGGAAACATCTTGTTTAACGACAGTTACGATTTCCGACTGGTCGATTTGAACAATGTCTCTTTCGACAGGAAGAATCCCGAGGATTTGCTCGCCAACTTCAAGAGCGTGCATCCGCGTGAGGACCAAACTTTGCGCTTGGCGCATTGCTATGCCAAGTATTCTCCGTTCAAGCAGGTGTCCGACATCGAACTTGTTGAGATTGTGCTCGACAAGAGGCGCGTGTATCTGCGCTACCGCACCGTCCTCGATTGGATCGACCGTATGCTTAAAAATTTTGAATGGTAGATTGGTGTTTTTCCTGATATCACGCCCGAAATTGTGTGTTTTGCGATTTCGGGTGTCGCTTTTTGTGCTTTCCGGCGGGGTTATGCGATTCCCAGTTTGAATCGCTCTACAAATTCCTTGAACATTGGGTTTTCAGCCATTTTGTCGGCTATGACTTCTTGCGCCGACTTTATCACAACGCGCTGTGCGGTGTGGTTCACCTTCACATCTATCGTTAATGCGGAGCAGTTGAGCGCTTTGCGCATATATTCCACCACTATTCCCAAGTGGGGATTGATTACTTCGAGCACGGCACTGTTATCCACCAGCATCGTGAACCGGGCGGTATTTTCCAGGCGAGTGATGGGCGAATTTGTCATCACGTTTGTGAGAAGTTTCTCGGTGGCGTTCTGCGCGATGAACGCCTGCCATGCTTTGTCCCATTGTTCTCTGGTGATGTTTGCTGTTTGAGGCGCTGCCGCTTGGGCTTGAGCCGGTGCTTGTTGCTGCTGTTGGCGCTGTGGCGCTGTGGCTGTTATCGAGGGGGTTGCGCTTATGCGCGGTGTGGAGGCGATAGATGGCGTGATGCGCGGAGTGGCTGAGGCTTTTGGCTGTGTTTTAGGCTGCTCGATGGCTTGCGGCTTGGGCTGTGTGGCGGCTTGTGGTGCCGCCGCACGGGGTGTCGCCTGCGATTGTGTCGCTGCAGGTTGTGCCTGCTGTGTGGGTGCCGTTGCCTGTGTAGTTATCTTTTTCAACCCCGGGTCGGGCGTTGTAGGCTCCGGATTTATCAGTTGGCACAATTTTATAAGTGTTAGTTCCACAATAAATTGCTTATTGTTGGTGATGCGATAGTCCAAGTCGCAGCGATTGAGCAAATCCATCGCCTTGTAGAGCCATTGCGCTCGGCATGCCTTCGACTGCTCGAGATATTTCGCCGCCACATCATCGCTCTTCTCAAGAAGTTTCACCGTTTGCGCATCATTGGCAACCATCAAGTCGCGGATGTGTTGAGCCAATCCGTTGACAAACACCAGCGAGTCGAAGCCATGGTCGCGAATCTCGCGGTAGATGAGCAGCGATTGCGGAACATCCCCCTTGAGAAACGCATCCACAAGGCGGAAATAATAGCCGTAATCGAGCACATTAAGACTCTCGAGAGCCGATTTATAAGTGATATTGCCACCCGACGATGCTGCCACCTGGTCGAAAATCGACAGCGCGTCGCGCATTGCTCCGTCGGCTTTCTGTGCAATCACATTAAGTCCGGCATCCTCGGCTGTAATTCCCTCACTGTCAGCGATGTGTTGCAACTGGTGCACAATATCGGGGATATGGATTCGTGTGAAGTCATAAATCTGGCATCGCGAGAGGATAGTGGGTAGAATCTTATGCTTCTCGGTCGTTGCCAGGATAAAAATGGCGTGCGACGGAGGCTCCTCGAGCGTCTTGAGAAACGCGTTGAAAGCGCCCTGCGACAGCATGTGCACCTCATCTATGATATAAACGCGATACTTCCCCACAGGCGGCGGAATGCGCACTTGGTCGGTGAGTTCGCGGATATCGTCAACCGAGTTGTTCGATGCCGCATCGAGTTCCATTATATTATACGAACGCCCCTCATTGAAAGCGCGGCACGATTCGCATTCGCCACACGCCTCGCCATTCTCGTTGAGGTTGGTGCAGTTGATAGTCTTCGCAAAAATTCGCGCGCAAGAGGTCTTTCCCACGCCACGCGGACCGCAGAACAGATAGGCGTGGGCGAGCCTCCCCGAACGGATAGCCGCCTTGAGCGTGTGGGCAAGCGTCTGTTGTCCCACAAGAGTGTCGAAAGTGGAAGGACGATATTTCCTCGCCGATACTATATATTTTTCCATAACAAACAATTCTGAAACAAAGGTAACACAAACACCGCAAAATTCAAAATAAATCCCCAAAATTCCGCTCCCACCCATTCCACAGTAATAATTATTAATTCGTATAAATACAGCCTTGGGACCCCTTTTCGATATTTGTATCGATATAATTCATAATATTTTCATTGCGTATCATGAATTCGTTCATGTTCATGTTGTGCCCCTACCGCCGTTTGTATTCGTTTATGTTCATGGCTCGTAGGGGCGCAATACTTTGCGCCCGCCCCATCAATGTCCGCACCATTCGCCAAAAACACGTTAAAATAAGGTTAAATCACCAAATTGTGCGCAATCTGCACGCGCCCCGCATCGCCTCGCCCTATCTTTGCAAACAAAAAAGCCTATTGGCCCTATAGATCACAAACACATGCACTACACCCCGCAGGACATAATCAACGAAAACCTCAAGCGCCGCCGCGCCCTCGCCACCAAAGCCACCGCCTACAATCCAATCACCGGCGAAGGCTGCACCGGCGAGCGCGTCAGCGTCAGCCTCGCCAGCGGCACCCACTATGTCCCAAAGGAAATGCCAATCGACAGCATCCCCAACGCCCCACCAGGCAAGTAGCAGCCCGGCACAGGTCGGCGGACCTCCTCGGGCAGGCAGATGGCAGCCATAAGCCCCGCGCCGCTTGCACCAAGCCAAGAGCGAGCGTCAGCGAGCCCCTCCGAGTGCTCCGAGTGCTCCGAGATCTCCGCGCTGCTCCCTCCGCGCCCACGCCGCTCCGCCATCGGAGCACACGCACCTTGAATCCCCTTGCCGACGCGCCGCCGCACCAAGCAAGCCCAATTTCCATCACCTACACTATGACACCACATTGCCGGCGATCCGTGCAATCCGTATAATCCGTGTTCCTGATTGCTTCAAGCGCCCCGCCATCCGAGCGCCCGCCGCCTGCGTCGCACCGCATAAATTTGCGATTTTTAGGTTATTTTGGAATCTCTCGGCTCCACCGTTTACACGGCTCTTTCATTTAAGATAACGATGAAGGACATAACTTCCCCTACCCGGTTCGGATGAGAATCGGGTAATTCCTTTCGTTGTGTATCAGCGGTTTATCAGTATGTCAAAATTC
>SFER01000159.1 GCA_004557195.1 Bacteroidales bacterium
GATACCGGTATCAGAAATTGTACCGTAATTTGATGTTTGAACGCAGAAAATACTTGAAAGAACTCTTTAACAACTTTCCAATTTCTGACATAGCCGATGATGAGGCTTGGGCTTTTTTTGTGTGATTTTGGTGCGAAAATGGGGTGAAATGCTTTTTTGTGCGATTTTATGTAGTATTTTTGCAGTGGCGTGCGTCTAATGTGCAAAACAAACAGTGAGGCGACCGCGGTGCCTTAAAAATGTAATAACAATGAATGTAACAGAAAAAGAATTTGAAAAAATTGTGAGGGAACACAAAGACACTATCTACACGGTGTGTTTCATGTTCTCAAACGACAAGGACGAGGTGCAGGACATGTTCCAGGAGGTGCTTATCAACATGTGGCAAGGTCTGGACAAGTTCAACGAAAAGAGTGCGCTTTCGACATGGATTTGGCGGGTGAGCCTGAACAGTTGCATCTCGTTTGACCGAAAGAAAAAACGAAAAGCTACAGTGCCGCTCACAATGGATGTCGATTTTTTCAACGATAAAGATGCCGACGCAGCCCAGGTGAGACTGCTTTATGACAGGATTCACCGCCTCAAGGCGTTCGACCGCGCTATCGTGCTGTTGTGGCTTGAGAGCCTGAGCTACGACGAGATTGGCTCGATTGTCGGGATTAGTGCGAAAGCGGTGTCGGTGAGGTTGTTCCGCATTCGCCAGGAATTAAAAAATATGTCAAACAATTAATTATCACTACTATGAATAATGAAATTTTAACCGATGAACTTGCTCAAATGAATGAGCAAATCAAGAAAATGAAAGAAATTTTGTCGCGTCAATCTATAGTGAACGAAACTCTCATAAAGAATGTTACGCGCACACGCATCAAGCAGTTGCGCAGCAGCGACCACGCGAAAGCGGTGATGGGTGTGGTGGGTATAGCCTCGTTGCTGATGCTCCATTATGGCATGCACCTCTCTCTTGCATTTACTATCCTCACAATGATCTATCTTGGCACGGCTGTGGCATTGTCGCTGTATATGAGTTACAGGCTGAAAACACGAATGCAGAATCATGAAGACATGCTGACAGTGCGCCGTCGCATGGTTCAGACCAAGAAATTCCAGGTGCAGTGGCTGTTTTTCTCAATTCCGTTTACTATTGCATGGCTTGTGTGGTTCTATTTTGAGTTGTGTGCCGCACTCGGTCCCGAAGTTGAGTTTGTGCTGATGGGCGGCGTTGTCGGCGGAGTGCTCGGCAGCATCTTCGGGGTGCGCACATTCATCAAAGACCGCAAGATTCTCAAGGAGAGCATCGCCGACCTTGACGAATTTCTCGAGGAGAAATAACGCTATTCTCACAACATAAAAACACTATCAATGCAGTGGAGGCAGGTGCCTGGTGGCTCTGCCTCCATCCTTGTTGTTTAGTTGTGGGCGAAATGCTTTGTTATTGAGTTTTTTTGTGTAACTTTGCGGTGTAAAATGCTATCGTATTGCATCTGTTCCGGAACATATTAACGAGAGTCGCCGCATTCATTCTTCTTGCGGTTGTAGCTTCTTGTAGCACAACCAAGCATGTGCCGCAGGGGAGCTATCTCCTCGATGATGTGAAAATAAAGGTGGAAGGGGAGAGCCAGATGAAGGCGTCGGCGTTGCAGAACTACCTTCGCCAGCAGCCCAACCACACGGTGATGGGCGGATTGAAATTGCAGTTGGCATTTTATTCCCTGTCGGGTCGAGATTCCAGCAACTGGTTTAATAAATGGGTGAGGAGAGTGGGGCAGCCGCCTGTAATCTACAGCCGCGCGCTCACCGACCAATCGGTGACGCAACTCACCAAGGCAATGCAAAACAAGGGCTATCTCGATGCCCGGGTGTGGGTGGATTCGATGCCACGTCCCGACAAAAAGCGAATGAAACTCATCTACAACGTGGTGCCGGGAGAGCCTCATGTGATAAGCAGCGTGGGGTATAACATCCCCAACGACACACTGCGCGAAATCATCCTTTCGGATTCGAGCGAGTTTCTCGTGCGCCCCGGAAACCTGTTCGACCGCAACGTGCTCGACCAGGAGCGCGACCGGATAACCATGAAACTGCGCAACCGCGGCTATTATGCCTTCAACAAGGATTATATCACATATAATGCCGACACCGCTGCCGGCTCGAAAGATGTGAATCTTGTGCTCAACACTCTGCGGCCGCAGAATGTCAAGAATATGCCGTTTTATACGAGCCACAAGCCCTTCTATGTGCGCAATGTGGTGTTTGTAACCAACTACGACCCGCTCGAGATGCAGCCAGGCGATAATTTCAGCGCAAAAGACACCGTGATGCAGAAGGGGCTGACAATCTTTTATGACGATGACCACTACATCCGCCCCGGAGTGATTGAGGAGAGTTGCTTTATCACCCCCGGGATGCAATATTGTGCCGACGACATCCGCAAAACATATCAAGCATTCGGGCGGCTCGGCATTGTGAAGTTTATCAACATCAATTTCCGCCTTGCGGGGGAAATCGATGGGCGGATATGGCTCGACGCCTATGTGCTCCTCACCAAAGGGAAGTCGCAAACCGTGTCGCTGTCGCTCGAGGGCACCAACTCGGAGGGGGACCTTGGCTTTGGTGTCGAGGCATCCTATAGCCACCGCAACATCGGTCATGGTTCCGAGATCCTCACCACCAAGTTCCGCGCCAGCTATGAGAGTCTGTCGGGCGACTTGTCGGGGCTTATCAACAAGAATTACACCGAATATGCCGCCGATGTGAGCCTTACGTTCCCGAAATTCAAGGCACCGTTTTTGAAAAAGGAATTTAAGCAGAAAATATTGGCTACCACCGAGTTTGCCACCACCTTCAGCTACCAGGAACGCCCGGAATACACCCGTATCATCGCCGGTGCGGGGTGGAAATATCACTGGAGCCAGGACGACAGCCGCACCCGCCACACCTACGATTTCATCGATGTAAACTATGTGTATTTGCCCAAGAGCCGCGCCAATTTCCTCGACAGCATCTCCAATCCGGTGCTCCGATACTCCTACGAGAACCACTTCATTATGCGCATGGGCTATATCTTCTATCACACAAACAAAGACAACAGCTCGCTCTTCTCGCGCAAGTTCCAGGAAAATATCTACACATTCAGGGTGAGCGTCGAGACCGCCGGAAACTTGCTGTATGCCGCATCCAAGATTGCCGGAAGCAAGAAAACCGATGGCTCCTATCGCGTGTTTGGCATCGGCTATTCGCAATATGTCAAAGGGGAAATGGACTACACCCTCACCCACAAGTTTAGCACCCGGCACATGCTTGCATTCCATGCCGGATTCGGTATAGGCATTCCATACGGCAACAGCACAATCTTGCCGTTTGAGAAGCGTTTCTATGGCGGCGGCGCCAATGGTGTGCGCGGTTGGAGTGTGCGCACTCTCGGTCCCGGTCGCTATGCCGGCAACAACAATGTGAACAATTTTATCAACCAATGCGGCGACATCCGCCTCGATTTGAGCCTCGAATATCGCGCCAAACTCTTCTGGGTGCTCGAAATGGCTGCCTTTATCGATGGCGGCAATATCTGGACCATTCGGGAATACGAGAATCAGCCCGGCGGATTGTTCAAATTCAATAGTTTCTACAAGGAGATTGCCCTTGCCTACGGACTCGGCTTGCGTCTCGACTTCAACTACTTCCTGTTGCGTTTCGACCTGGGTATGAAAGCCTATAATCCTGCCGAAGGGGAGGAAAAATGGGCTATCGCCCATCACAACTGGAGCCGCGATGCCGCTTTCCACTTCTCGGTGGGCTATCCGTTCTGACAACTCAACCATCATTAAACTGCATATTATGAAGAAATTAGTAATTTTCGACCTCGATGGCACTCTGCTCAACACTATCACCGATTTGGGTATGGCTGCCAACTACGCTTTGAAGAAAAACGGCTTTGCCGAACACGATATCGAACGCTATCCGTTTTTTGTGGGCAATGGCGTGAGAAAACTCATCGAAAGAGTGTTGCCGCCCGCCACAGGAAACGAAAAGACCATCGAGCGAATGCTCGTGGATTTCAAAGAATACTATAACTGCCACAACACCGATTTCACCGAGCCGTATCCCGGAATCGTGCAGCTGCTCCACGACCTCACGGCAATGGGTGTGAAGATTGCAGTGGCTTCCAACAAGTATCAAGCCGCCACAGAGAGCATCATCAAGCACTTTTTCGGCGATTTGGAGTGGAGCGTTATCTGCGGACAGAAGGAAAATTTCCCGGTGAAGCCCGACCCCTCGATTGTTTTCTCGATTCTTGGCGAAGTGGAGGTGCCTAAGGACGACACCCTGTTTGTAGGCGATTCGGGTGTGGATATGGAAACCGCCTGGCGCGCTTGCGTGGATTCGGCAGGTGTTACATGGGGATTCCGCAGCGAGAAAGAGCTGCGCTCCAATCACTCAAAATTTATAGCGCACGATGCAGCCGCGCTGATGGACATCATCAAGGGGGTGCATCTCGCCGATTATATCTAACGGCTCCGTGCCGTGTCGGTCCGGCACCGCACCGGCACCGCACCGGAGAGGACATAAAAAAGGCTATCTAAATCGCTTTAGACAGCCTTTTTGTGACTCCGACAGGATTCAAACCTGTAACCTTCTGATCCGTAGTCAGATGCTCTATTCAGTTGAGCTACGGAGCCTTTCTCAATTGCGGTGCAAAGGTACTGCTATTTTTTGATTCCACCAAATGTTTTTCGATATTTTTGCCCTAAAATTTCAAATTTTTTCGGATTTTTTTCGGAAAACGGCATAAAAAAGGCCGCCCGAGGGCGACCGGGGAGGGATTATTGATTGATAATTATAGGGGTTTAGCCATATTGGATGGTGCCATCCTCGTTGCGGTACTGGTCGAAGCTCTTTTCATACTGGTCCATAGCGCGGAGACTCATA
>SFER01000160.1 GCA_004557195.1 Bacteroidales bacterium
AATCACTAAAACAAATGGAAGAGCGAAAGACAATTTATCTCTGCTTGGCTCACATGAGCGAGGCGGGTGTGGAACAAAAATATGTGAAAGAGGCGTTTGACACCAACTGGGTGGTGCCTCTCGGTCCGAACGTGAACGGTTTCGAGGACGACCTCAAGAAGTTTGTCAACGATGGCTTGCAATTGGGCGAAAAAGAAGTCGTGGCGCTGAGCGCCGGCACTGCCGCCGTGCATTTGGCGCTGCTTGCGTGTGGCGTCGGCCCCGGCGACGAGGTGCTTGTGCAGTCGTTCACATTCTGTGCGTCGAGCCACCCGATTACCTACCTCGGTGCCACCCCCGTGTTTGTCGATAGCGAGCCGGTTACTTGGAACATGGACCCCGACTTGCTCGAGGCGGCAATCAAAGACCGCATCGACAAGACCGGCAAGAAGCCGAAAGCCATCGTCCCGGTTGCGCTCTACGGAATGCCCTACGACTGCGACCGCATCATGGAAATCGCCGACCGCTACGGCATCCCGGTGATTGAAGATGCCGCCGAGGGCTTCGGTTCGCGCTTTAAAGGGCAGGTGCTCGGCACATTCGGGCGCTTCGGCGTGCTGTCGTTCAACGGCAACAAGATGATAACCACATCGGGCGGCGGCGCGCTCATCTGCAACGATGCCGAGTCGAAAAACAACATCATGTGGTATGCCACCCAGGCTCGCGAGGCATATCCCTACTATCAGCACGAGGCAATCGGCTACAACTATCGAATGAGCAACATCTGCGCCGGCATCGGACGCGGTCAAATGACCGTAGCCGCCGACCACATTGCCCATCACAAGCATGTGCAGAAACTCTATGAGGAACTTTTTGCCGATGTCGAAGACATAACCGTCCACGCCCAGCCCGCCGGAGGCGAATACGACTCCAATTATTGGCTCTGCACCATCACTCTCGACCCCGCCCTCCGCATCAAGGGACAGGAAGACGCCTATAAAGAGGTGATAAAGACCGCAGTAGGCGGCGCCGCCGGAGTAATCCACGCCGTAGAAAGCGCCACCACCGACTGCCAGCCCAACGACAACGTAGAGGCACTCCGCGTGTATATGCTGTCGAAGAAAATTGAGGCGCGCCCCGTGTGGAAGCCGATGCACAAGCAGCCGGTGTATAAAAACGCCCCCGCCTACACCAACGGCGTCTCCGAATCCATCTTCAAAGTGGGCATGTGCCTCCCTGCCGGACCGTATGTAACCGACGACGACGTCCACTACATCGTAGCCTCCATCAAGGAAGCCATAGAGCGATAGCCGCCGCTACCCCCAGCGGATATCTTCGAGGCGAGAGGTGTGCGTTATCAGGGGTAAATCACAATATAACACTCATTATGGTGGAGGTGCTTGATGTTTTGGGGGATTTGAGGTGCGTCCGGTTTCAATCGGGGCGCGTGGGAGTTGTTGACTCCCGGGGGAAGGTGTTGCTGCGGTTGGGCAACGCCGTGAGCCTGGAGTTTGCCGAGCATGGTTTTGTCAAGGTGACCACCCGCAAGGCAGGGGCTTTGTGCAACCTGTTGCCGAATGCAACAGCCGACATCCACTCCTCCGGGCACTCTTTCTTCGTTGATTTGAAGTCGAAGCAGATGTATAGCCAAATGCCCGAAATCCTTCGCTTTGGCGATTTTGAGATTGCACATATCGGCGGATTCCTCTGCACCCGAACTCGCCAATTCTACGAGGTGAAATCGCATCCGTCATTCGTTTGGAAAGGGAAAGGCGGTTTATATCTTTCGCTGCCCTACGATGGCGTGCCCGAGGGAAAAATCATAAATATGATGCTCGAAAAGCCCGCGCACATCCAGGTGTGTTTGCTCAAAGGCGATGAAAGCAAGGTGTATTGGCTGCTCGGGAAATTTGCCGACGATTCCGTGCTGGTGATGGACAGTAAAGGTGTTCACTACCATGTGTGGCTCAACAACAAATCGGGAAAGGTGCACAAACGCAAGTTGGGGAGCATTACCAACGAGGTGGAGCGCTCAATGATGATGCACGCGGTGGATGACATCGAAATAGAGGTGGAAAATCGCATCCTCAAGGAGCAGGAAATGGCAAAGAGCATTGCCGCCCGCAATCGAAACAATGATATGCGTAAATTGAAGTCGGTGATTCCCTTCTGCATCGGCAATAAGTGGGGATTGAGGCAGGAGGGGCGCATTATCGCGCCTCCTATTTATCGAAATATCACTCCGCCCGTGGGTCGATATTGCGCTTTTGAGATGTATCCCGAGCAATGGGGCGTGCTGGCTATCGACGGCAAGGTGGAGGTGGAGCCGCGCTATCAAGAAGTGGTCATTTATAAAAACGGTATGGTCGATTTGACCGTTGTTAGAGGAAAAATTGTATCAAAGAAATTACCTTGACATTAATGAAGAATATGTTAAGGGACTACCAGATAGAGATTTGTGAAAAAGTAAACAAGGCATTTGAGACGCATCGCAGCGTGATGATGCAGATGCCCACCGGCACCGGGAAGACTGTCGTTCTTGCTTCGCTCGTGAAGCAATTTCTGAATAGTAATGTCGATTCCCCGGTGCTTATTGTTGCTCATCGCATAGAACTGATAGAGCAGACCGGCGCATTGTTGAGCCATTTCGGGATAGATTACGGGGTGATTGCAGGAGGAAAACGACCCGCAATGCTCAAGCGGGTGATGGTAGCGTCTGTACAGACGTTATCCAAGAACCTTGACATTGACCTCTCCCCTTCGCTGGTGGTAATCGACGAGGCGCACCATGCCCTGGCAAAGACCTACCGAATGCTGTGGACGGCATGGCAAGAGGCGAAGTTCCTGGGGCTCACTGCAACGCCCTACCGAATGAGCGGCGAGGGCTTCACCGACCTGTTCGAGGTGCTGGTGGATTCCTGGAGCGTCAAGCAGTTTATAGCCGACGGATGGCTCTCGCCCTACGACTATTACTCAATCCGTCCTGACAGCGCGCAGCAGCAGGAAATAGATTCCCTGAAGAAACGTGGCGCCGACGGGGATTTCCAGATGAAGGAGTTGCGGGAGAAACTCGACGTGCGCCCAAGCATTGAGCGGCTGTTTGACTCCTTCGAGCGTTTCGCCTCCCCTAAGAAGGGAATCATCTATGCCATCGACATCGCCCATGCCGAGCATATCGCTGAGTTTTACAGGCTGCAAGGGGTGAATGCTGTGGCGATTAGTTCCAAGACGCCCGCCAAGGAACGGGCTGAGGTGATAAGGACATTCCGGGAGGATAACCGCATTCGCATTCTCGTGAGCGTTGACCTCTTCTCCGAAGGCTTCGACTGCCCCGATGTGGAGTTCATCCAGTTGGCACGTCCCACGTTGTCGCTGACGAAATACCTGCAGATGGTGGGACGCGGACTGCGCCCCTGCAAGGGGAAGCAGTGTTGCACCATCATCGACAATGTGGGGCTCTACCGCACATTCGGACTGCCCTCTGTGGACAGGGACTGGGGATATTATTTTCTTGGAAAAGACATTAGTCTTGACCTTGACTTTGACAGGAACGAGCAGTTCCTATGGTTGGGCTGTGGCGGTTTGCGAGAGGAAAATGATGCCGACATCGTCAGAATTGTGTCTCACGAGGGAATGCTGTCGCAGTTCACAAAATTGAGCAGGAATGCCTTTGAGCGAAGGAAAAAGGGGAAACTATGGGTATGGATAGACATGACGAATGGTGTGGAATTTGACCAACACCCTAAAGTCATCAACTACAGAGGGATGGAAATGAGTACCGCCGACGGCGATGCCTTCTTCCCAAGAATCAACTCAAAATGGATTGACGCAAAACATATCATCAGCCGCAAGGCATTGGAGACACAGGCGGGGGAAGGTATTGGCTGGATGAAACTTTACATCTCCTTCGCTATGCCCGACAAGGTGCTGAAACTGCAAGCTGTCAAGCCCAATCAAATGAGAATATACACGGATGAACAAGGGAAAGTGTTCCTGCAACAAGACCTCGACCATGCTCCCGTAAGTGAGGAAGCCGCCGGTGGCATAAAGACATTCATGGCACTGTGCGACAAGCAGCAAAAAGCATGGGAAGAAACCAAAAAGAGCATCCGCAAGAGTTCTTTGTATTATGATGCCAAGAAGAAATGGTGGCAACTTCCCGAGGAAAGTATCAAGGAACCGTGCGACGACAAGCAAAACTCCACCATATACCATATTACATACAAGGAGAATGGGCAGAACAAAGAATTCTGGATGGACGAGACTTCCGGCTTTACCTACCGCCACCGTCCGATTCTGCGCAAGCGGGGATTTGTGGAGTTACTGTATGATGGAGAGGTGGTCTATATCCTGAATATCCCGGAAGAACGCTTCATGCCCTATCATAATTGGGAGATACGTGCCGACGAACGCATCTGCACCATAGGCAACAAGCTCTATCTCAACGAGGAAAAAGGTGTGAGCAGTTATCGGATAAAAAAACGCAGCGACGACTTCCGCATGTTCGTTGTGGAAGATCGATATTCCAACAACAATCCCAACACGATAGAATTTGATGAATTTATAATAATCAACAAGACTGGTAAAAAACTGGAGATAAAGAAATTGTGAGATTTAGGCATTCAAAACCACTTCCCCACAAAAAGAAAAAGAGCCTAAAAATACTGTTTTTACTACAAAAACATCATTTTGGCAGTCTGGCGGAGTGGCGGTCTTGGCGGAAGATTCTCCTGCTCATCCGGTTCAGAACACATTCTCACAGCATCTCTCGTGGGAAAAACTACCAGCTTTCTTCGCTCCGCTCAAAGAGATCTATCAGGATGCAGAATCATTGGATAAAATGCTTCTTTGTACGCTCAATTTGATTTCGGGAGTTTTGCCAGAATCGTTATACGGAATGTACGATTTAAGGCTTTTTTTCCCGCCCTTCTATACTAT
>SFER01000161.1 GCA_004557195.1 Bacteroidales bacterium
GCCGTGGTATTTAGCGCTTGTGAAAAAAGAGTTTGAAGCAATCATGGATTACGGGCTAATTGTTGAGATTAACACAAAGGCATTTGCCAATTTCAACCGCTTTTTCCCAAACGCCCGTTTCTTTGAATGGCTCCGCCGATATAAGACCCCTGTTGTGGTTAATTCCGATGCCCATTATGCCGGCTTGATTAATGCCGGTCGTGATGAGGCGTTTAAATTCTTGTTTGACGTAAAATAGTATAGTTACATGCCTGTAAAAGTTCCATCTTCGCTTCCGGCTGTTGAAACGCTTCGCAGCGAGAATATTTTTGTGATAGACGAGCAAAGAGCGACTCGTCAAGATATTCGTCCGCTCAAAATTGCTATTCTCAACCTCATGCCGCTCAAAATAATGACCGAAACAGATTTGCTCAGGTTGCTGTCCAACAGCCCTTTGCAAATCGAACTCGATTTGCTTGATATCGACGGTCATGAGTCGAAAAACACCCCAAAGGAGCATATCGATATGTTCTACAAGCGTTTCGACGACATAAAAAACGAAAACTACGACGGATTTATCATCACCGGAGCGCCTGTCGAGAAGGTGGATTTCAACGAGGTGGACTACTGGGACAATCTCACCGAAATCTTTGACTGGGCAAAACGGCATGTTACTTCCACGCTTTACATCTGCTGGGCTGCCCTTGCCGGGCTTTACCACCACTACGGCATCCCCAAGCACCTTCTCTCTCGGAAACTGTCGGGGGTTTTTGCCTGCACGGCACTCGACCAGAAGAACCCGATTTTCCGCGGCTTTGATGATATGTTTTATGTGCCTCACAGCCGATTCAGTGAGGTGCGCCGTAGCGACATCGAGAAAGTGGAAGGGCTTTCGATAATCTCGGAAGGTGACGACTGTGGTGTGTATATGGTAATGGCGCGCGGTGGCCGTGAGTTTTTCATCACCGGCCATTCGGAATATTCTCCCGGTACGCTCGATTTTGAATATCACCGCGATTTGGAGAAGGGGATGAATCCCGCTGTGCCTCGCAATTACTATATTGGCGATAATCCCGCCAATCCACCGCTTGTGCGTTGGCGCTCACATGCCAATCTCCTCTTTACCAATTGGCTCAACTATTTTGTTTATCAAGAGACCCCCTACGATATAAGGGATATTAAGTGATTGTGGCTTTGGGATTTCCGCGTAAAATAGAACTTCTTGCCCCTGCCCGCAACCGTGATGTGGCTATTGCGGCTATCAACTGCGGCGCCGATGCCGTGTATATCGGCGCTACCAATTTTGGCGCCCGCTCGGCTGCGGGCAATTCGGTAGAAGATATCACCGCTGTGGTGGAATATGCTCGGCGTTTTGATGCCAAGGTGTATGTAACCGTGAACACAGTGATTTACGACGATGAAATCAAGCAAGTTGAATCACTTGTGAGAGACCTATATAATATAGGTGTCGATGCCTTGATTGTACAAGACATGTCGTTGCTGCGCATGGACATACCTCCAATTCCACTCCATGCAAGCACACAATGCGACATCCGCACGGTGGAGAAGGCAAAATTCCTCGAGTCGGTAGGATTTTCCCAACTCGTTCTTGCTCGCGAACTCTCTCTCGGTGAGATTTCATCTATCTCTTCATCGATAGATATTCCCGTGGAGGTGTTTGTTCATGGCGCTTTGTGTGTCTGCTATAGCGGCAGGTGCACTCTTAGTTGCGCCACCAAGTCGCGTAGTGCCAACCGTGGCGAGTGCGCCCAATTGTGCCGAATCTCCTACGACCTTGTTGATGGCTCCGGAAAGTTGCTATTGCCGCAAAAGCATCTTCTCTCGTTGCGAGACATGAATCAAAGCGAAAATATCGCCGCCCTTATCAAGGCGGGCGCATCGTCGTTTAAGATTGAGGGGCGATTGAAGGATGCCGACTATGTGTGCAACGTGGTGGCAGCCTATCGCCGCGCCATCGATGATGTTATTGCAGCGAGCAATGGGGAGTTGGAACGTAGTTCGCATGGCACAAGTGCTCTCAGCTTTTCTCCAAGCCTCGGCAAGAGTTTCAATCGAGGTTTTACACAGTATTTCCTTAACAATCGCCGTCCGCAGTCGCTCAAGATGGCATCGTTTCTCACACCAAAGTCGATGGGTGAGTGTATAGGCAAAGTAAAGAGTGTGCGAGGCAATCGGGTGGTCATCGATTCCAAAGTGCAAGTGCACAATGGCGATGGAATAAGTTATTTCAATTCCGAAGGTCGCTACGACGGCTTCCGTGCCAATTCGGTTAATGGAGCGGAAATCACTGCTCTTTCTCAATCACCGATTACGCTCAAGCCGGGTGATGTGGTGTATCGCACATTCGACAAGGATTTTAACGATATGGTGTCGATGCCATCGCGTCGCACTTTGGCTATTGATTTTGCTTTGCGGATTGTAGATGGCGAGGTGGTGCTTCATGCTTGCGACGAGCGAGGAATTGAAGCCGATATCCCTGTCGGATCGGCATCTTGCGCCGAGAAAGACCAGGCGGATGCCCAGATGCGTGTTCTCACAAAGACAGGCAATACGATATTCTCGCCGCGCAATATTTCTACACTCAAAGACTGTTTTATCCCATCTTCTCTTCTCACCGCCGCACGTCGCTTGGCTATAGAAGCTGTGGAAGCTGCCCACAAGAACGTGCGTAATGCCGAAGTGCGTAGGACTGAGAATCGCGATGCGCGTTATCCGTCGGATAGTCTCGTGTTTTCCGATAATGTTGCCAATCGCCTTGCCGAGCGTTTCTACAGAGAGCATGGCGTGCTCAACATAGAGCCTGCCGCCGAATTGCGTTCCGATTTTGCTCCCGGAACTCGCTTGATGACCACCCGCTATTGCTTGCGCCGCGAACTCGGTTGCTGCATCCGTGATGGTAGGGGAGAGGCGCTTGTAGAGCCGCTCACGCTCCGTCATGATGGTATGCCCGCATTGCGGCTACATTTCGATTGCCGCAATTGCGAGATGCATGTGATTCTTGGCGAATAGTATTCTCAAATGTGAAGTGTGAAATCGGTGGCGTCTTTCCACACAGGGAATTTATCCCTGAAACGCTCAAGTTTTTCGTAGTCGAGCACTGCCACATAACTGTCGCCATATTTCACGGCGATATTCTCGCCGCGTGCCGTCAGTGCCTTGCTGCTCCCTTGTGGATATTCGATTCCAAGAGCTTCACCGCAGCGATTCACCCCGACAACGTAGCATTGGTTTTCGAGTGCTCGAGCCATGAGCAAGGTTTCCCACGCTTGCTGCCGCGCTTTTGGCCAGTTGGCATACACAAGCATCAGGTCATATTTGTTGCCGATATTGCGAATCCATTCCGGGAAGCGCACTTCGTAGCACACCACCGGCAAGATATTCCATCCGAGATAGCGAATGATAGGCGGTGTGGTTTCTCCTGCAGTATATTCTTTAGCCTCACCGCCCATAGAGAACAGGTGGTGCTTGTCGTAATACACCGAGTCTCCCGATGGCTCGATGAAGAAAGCGCGGTTGTAAAATCGGTTGAGAGTGCGTGCGAGGAAAGTTCCGGCTATTCCCACACCATATTTGCTTGCAAGTTGTTGCAGCCTGTGTATAGTGTCGCCGGTGTTTTTCTCCGCCAGTTGCTCTATCGCCTCATGGTCGTCGGTAATAAAACCGGTCGAGAACATTTCTGGGAGCACCACCAAGTCAACCCCTTCGGGCATAGTGGCTATCGTTGACTCCACATACTCAAGGTTTGCGCTCTTATCGCACCATTTGGGAGCGTATTCGGCGAGAAGTATGTTTAATGCCTTCTTCATTATTCTATGGTGAACTTGTCGGGATAGCGTCCCGTGAAGTTTTTGTAATAATGTTTCACATCATGGAGGTCCTTCTCTATGTCGCCCGAAGGAGCGAAAGTGTCCTCCATTCCGATTGTCTTGGTCCCGAAATCTACGTATGCCAAGCATATCGGCACATCGGCTTGTTCGGCGATGCGCAGAAATCCCGAGTGCCATTTTGCGGTGCGCTTGCGCGTCCCCTCGGGAGTAACCGCAAGAGTAAGTCGTTCGGAATTTTTGTATTTTTCGACTATCTGTTCCACCAGAGAGCCTTTCTTTTCCTTTCTCGACACGGGTATTCCACCCATGGCTTTGAATATATTGCCCAATGGAAAGAAAAACCATGATTCTTTCATTAAAAATCCGGAATGACGGTTTACCGACCTTATCGCAAGTTCGCAAAGTATAAAATCCCAATTAGATGTGTGGGGAGCCACACAAATTATCGACTTTGGAAACTCCGGAACAGCGACATTGACTTTCCATCCGGCTATCTTTAAAATAAGCCGGCTTAAATTCATGTTGTTTCTCTACTACGATTATTTCACATGTCCCGCCTTGACTTCTGTCGGCACGAGAGCATTGAGTTCTGTTACGAGTGATTGCAATTCTTTCAAAAAGCCTTCTTTCAATGTGGAGAACGCTTTTTTGTTGTATTTTGCACGAGCCACGTTGTATGCGTGTTTATTTTCAAAGTCTTTTGGAGTCTTGTCGAAAGAGAACGACACATTTTTCACTGTGGTCTCTTGCAGCAAGGCAATTTTAACTACAAGTTCGCCCACTTTTTCTGCGTCGGCATTATATCCGGCTTCTGTGTAAAGACAAGCTCCGGCAACTTCGCCACACATGTCGCAAATTCTCTTCTTTAGGTTTCTTTTGTTTGTCATATCTTAATATGTTTGGTTTGACTATGCTAATTTAGCGGTTTCTATCCAATCTACCAAATTTTATTCGACATTCTTTTATTTTGTTATAAATAATATTTATTGTGTTATTTGTGTGTTTTCGATTTAAATTGCTGATACACACTATATTGTATGCGTAATTTTGCGAAATGGCTTCGTCGCTCCGCTTACA
>SFER01000162.1 GCA_004557195.1 Bacteroidales bacterium
TAACTAAATAGATAGGCATTTTTGAACAAATCTCCATACATCGGATTGTCGGTTGAGGAAGATATCCTTCCTTTTTTTGCCAATCTAAGCCTTAAGAATTCACCGATTACACTTAAGTCGAGCCTCACTAAAGCTTCTCTAAACAACTCGTTATTAAGTATGAATAATCTACCCTTGAAATTGCTGCTGACGTTAGTAACCGTAATACGCTCGGATGGGAAAAATGCCTCCGACTTATTTGTTGATAAATCGATGTCAAATAGATTTACCTTTAACGAAATCTTTCCCTTAGTGCATTGTAAAAACACAATGCCCGAACCTGTATTGGTTCGATTTAGTACTATATCAGAGACGGTCAAGTTTATTACTTTGATTACTTCGTCGTTATTCAAGTTGTGGTTAATCATAAACGAGGTTTTGAATAATACATTGCAAATATAACACTGTGTTTTGATTGTTCAAAATATAAATATTAGATTTTCAAATTATTTACATTTAGAACAATTTGCCCATGACATAACATATAGTAATAATTAGTTGGAAAATTATTGAGAATTGTTACAAAGTATTAGATTTTTGATTGAAAAGATAAATAAATTGCCAAAAAAATTTGCTATATTGAAAAATGCTCTATAAATTTGCACCGCATTTACAAAGAAAAGATATGACACATATTGTTATCCAAAATATTCTTGTCGTCGTCCTATCGATTTTGGTCGTGAGCCACATTATTAAAGGAATAGTGAGGAGAATGGTTATGTGCCGTAAGGTATTAAAGTAGTAAAACATTATTCGTTAACATAAACCTTTCTCCTCAGAAACGAGAGAAAGGTTTTTTAATATTAGATTATTGTTATGTCAATAGCATTAAGAAGCAGTGTAAGTATGCAAGGTCGCCGCATGGCGGGTGCAAGAGCATTATGGAGGGCAAACGGCATGAAAGAGGAGCAGATGGGGAAACCTATCATTGCGATCGTCAACTCTTTTACTCAATTCGTGCCGGGACACACACACCTTCATGAGATTGGGCAGTTTGTTAAAGCGGAGATAGAGAAACTCGGTTGTTATGCAGCCGAATTCAACACTATCGCAATAGACGATGGTATTGCCATGGGGCATGACGGCATGTTGTATTCTTTGCCTTCGCGCGACCTGATTGCCGACAGCATAGAGTATATGGTGAATGCCCATCTCGCCGATGCAATGGTGTGCATAAGCAACTGCGACAAAATCACTCCCGGTATGCTCATGGCATCCATGAGGCTTAACATCCCCACGATTTTCGTTTCCGGCGGACCTATGGAAGCCGGCGTGATGGGGAGCCGAGCTCTTGACTTGATAGATGTGATGATCGACTCAGCCGACTGCAGTGTGGATGACAAGCAGGTTGCCGAATTGGAGCGACTCGGATGCCCCGGTTGCGGAAGCTGCTCCGGAATGTTCACCGCCAATTCGATGAATTGCCTTAACGAAGCAATCGGTCTTGCTCTCCCCGGAAATGGGACCATCCTTGCAACACACGCACAACGCAAGGCATTGTTTGCCAAGGCTGCAAAGCAGATAGTTGAAAACTGCCACAAGTATTACGACCTCGAGGACACCTCGGTGCTTCCTCGAAGCATTGCCACAAGAGATGCTTTCCTTAATGCGATGACACTCGATATAGCAATGGGCGGCAGCACAAACACCGTGCTTCACTTGCTCGCCGTGGCTCATGAGGCAGAAGCCGATTTCACAATCAAAGATATCGACATGCTATCGAGAAAAACCCCTGTGTTGTGCAAGGTGTCGCCTAACTCGAAATATCACATTCAAGATGTAAACCGTGCCGGTGGTATCATGTCGATAATGTATCAATTGGAGCAAAAAGGCATCATCAACACAGATGTGATGCGAGTTGACGGGAAGACCTTGAAACAAGCAATCGCTGAATATGCTCTCGACAGCGACACCATTGTGGCTGACGCTAAAGAGATGTGGCTCGCGGCACCCGGTTGCAAGCGAAACATCGAACTCGGAAGTCAATCGAGCCAATATCGAGAATACGACACCGACAGGGCCGAGGGATGTATCCGCGACTTCGACCATGCCTACGTGAAAGATGGTGGACTCGCCGTGCTCTACGGCAATATCGCCAAAGATGGATGTGTGGTTAAAACAGCAGGTGTGGATGAAAGCATCTTCCACTTCCGTGGACCCGCAGTGGTTTTCCAATCGCAAGAACAAGCGGTAGATGGAATCCTTAACGACAAAGTGAAATCGGGCGATGTAGTGGTGATTACCTACGAAGGTCCGAAAGGCGGTCCCGGAATGCAAGAGATGCTCTACCCCACTTCTTACATCAAATCGAAGCATCTTGGCAAAGAGTGCGCATTGATAACCGATGGTCGATTCTCGGGTGGTACATCCGGGCTTTCTATCGGGCACATCTCGCCGGAGGCTGCTGCAGGAGGCGCCGTTGGCTTAATCAAAGATGGCGACATTATCGACATCAACATTCCGGAGCGCAAAATCAACGTGGAAGTGAGCGACGAAGAACTCGCGGCACGCAAGGCAGCCGAGGAATCACGCGGCAAAGATGCCTATACCCCTGTAAATAGAAATAGAAAAATATCGAAAGCACTCAAAGCCTACGCATCGATGGTGACATCGGCAGATAAAGGTGGAGTGAGAGAATAACACAATAGAGATGAAAGAAATGATAACTGGAGCAGAGGCAATGCTTAAGGCATTGATCGAAGAAGGCGTAGATACCATCTTCGGCTACCCGGGTGGCGCAATAATCCCGGTGTATGACCGTCTCTATGACTATAAGGATAAATTGAAACATATTCTTGTTCGTCATGAGCAAGGAGCAACCCATGCTGCCGAAGGATACTCGAGAGTGTCGGGCAAAACCGGAGTGGTGTTTGCCACATCGGGCCCCGGAGCCACCAACTTGATTACCGGCATATCCGACGCCAACATCGACAGCACCCCGCTTGTTGTGATAACCGGACAGATTGCAAGTTCGGCGCTTGGAACAGATGCGTTTCAAGAAGTTGACGTAATAGGTATAACTCAACCGGTGAGCAAATGGAGTTACCAGATACGCACAGCCGAAGATATTCCATGGGCAGTGTCGAGAGCCTTCTACATAGCATCTACGGGGCGTCCCGGACCGGTTGTGCTCGACTTTGCAAAAGACGCACAAGTGGGGATGATGGAATGGCACTACGAAAAGACCAACTATATTCGCAGTTACAACCCCTACCCCGATGTTGACATGGAGGCAATCGACAGAGTTGCCGCATTAATCAACAAGTCGAAACGACCGATGATACTTGCAGGACACGGAGTGATGATTTCGCGAGCAGAGAAAGAACTTGCAGCGCTTGCCGAAAAGAATGACATACCGGTAGCATGCACGCTACTCGGACTCTCGGCAATACCTACATCACATCCATTGTATAAAGGTATGCTCGGAATGCACGGAAATGTTGGCGTGAATGTGCACACAACCGATTGCGACTTAATGATAGCGATAGGAATGCGTTTCGACGACCGTGTAACAGGAAAAGCCTCGACATACGGAGCGCAGGCAACAAAAATACATATTGATATCGACGAGTCGGAATTCAACAAGAATGTGAAATGCGACGAGGTTGTGCTCGGAGACGCCAAGGCTGTTCTTGAAGCATTGTTGCCAAAGATTGAAGGAACAAAACGCACCGAATGGCTTTCGGGATTTGACATTTGCGATGAAATCGAAAACAAAGAAGTGATAGAACCCGAAGTGCATCCCACAACAGAGATGATGCACATGGGAGAAGTAGTTGCAATGGTCTCGGAAGTAGCCGGAGACGAAGCTGTCCTTGTTACCGATGTGGGACAGAACCAAATGTTTGCATCGCGCTACTTCAAATTCTCAAAGCCCGACAGCATAGTAACATCGGGTGGACTTGGCACTATGGGATTCGGATTGCCGGCATCGATAGGAGCAAAAGTAGCCGAACCGGAGCGCACAGTGTGCTTCTTCACAGGCGATGGCGGAATGCAAATGACAATCGAGGAACTTGGCGTGATAATGGAATATGGAATAGGTGTAAAAATCATAATCCTGAACAATAATTTCCTCGGGATGGTTCGCCAATGGCAAGAACTCTTCTTCCACGAAAGATATTCACAGACCCCAATGACAAACCCGAATTTTGTCATGATAGCCAATGCCTATGGCATACCGGCAGAAGATGTTGAAAGCCGCGAGCAACTCAAGCCTGCAATCGAGAGGATGATAAACACCCCCGGCGCATACATATTGAATGTGAATATCGAGCCGGATGGACTTGTATTTCCGATGATACCCGCAGGTGGAGAGGTAAAAGACATGATGTTGAAAGTAGGCAAAAAATATTTTGAATAAGGCAGATATGGACAATACATTATACACAGTAGCGGTTTTCTCGGAAAACCGTGTAGGATTGCTAAATCAGATTTCGATAATCTTCACTCGAAGGAAACTCAATATCGAGAGCCTGTCGGTGTCGCCATCGTCGATAAAAGGTGTGCATAAATTCACCATAACAGCCTACAGCGATGAGGAAACAATTGAAAAACTGGTGAAACAGATAGAGAAAAGAATTGATGTTCTCAAAGCATTCTACTACACCGACAATGAAATTGTCTATCAAGAGATAGCCCTCTATAAAGTGCCTACCAAGAATCTTATCGAGGAGCAGAATCTTGAAAAGATAATTAGGAGACATAATGCACGCATTCTTGAAATCTCGGCAGAATACACTGCTATCGAGAAAACCGGACACAATGAGGAGACAGAAGCTTTGTTTGAAGAACTCAAACGCTATGGCATTACCCAATTTGTGAGGAGTGGACGCGTTGCAATAACA
>SFER01000004.1 GCA_004557195.1 Bacteroidales bacterium
GTGAATCCCAGCCGGGACGAGATAGATTTAGCCACATCGAGGAGTGTGTCTCCGCCATTCACCGGGATGTATTCGCCGGTGTTTTTGCAATAGATTTTGAGAAGATTATCCATAACAATATCGGTTAAAAATATTCGACCATAAAATTATTACAAAAAAAGATAGCCTGCAATTTTTTTTAGCACAATAATTTCGCTATTTTTGTACAAAATTTCTAATCTTTTATTCCGATTGTAAAAAATCGAAACAAAACAGTAGTGATATGAACTATACGTTACTCAACTTTCTCACTTTGCTCGGTGCCGTGGGGTTGTTCCTATATGGAATGAAGGTGATGAGCGAAGGCTTGCAGAAAGTCGCGGGAGACAAGATGCGCGGCATCCTCTCAGCAATGACCAAAAATCGTTTTGCCGGAGTGTTTACCGGTATTCTCATCACAGCATTGATTCAAAGTTCGTCGGCATCGACAGTGATGGTGGTGAGTTTCGTGAATGCCGGATTGATGACTTTGGGACAATCTATGGCGGTGATAATGGGTGCCAATATCGGTACCACTTTCACAGCGTGGATTATCTCAATTTTTGGTTTTAAGGTGAACATTTATGCGTTTGCCATCCCGTTAATTGGTTTTGCAACTCCCTTGCTTTTTAGCAAGAAGAGCAACCACAAGTCGATTGGTGAGTTCCTCATCGGATTCTCATTTCTGTTTATGGGCTTGCAGTTTATCGGCATGAATGTCCCCGACCTTAAATCAAGCCCCGAAATTTTCCAATTCCTTCAAGACTACACCTCCAAAGGCTTCCTTTCGGTGCTGATTTTCGTGTTTGCCGGTATGCTCATCACAATGGTTATCCAGTCGTCGGCAGCCACATTTGCCATTGTGCTCATCATGTGTAGCAAAGGGTGGATACCATTCGATATGGGCTGTGCGATAGTTCTCGGCTCGAATATCGGTACAACCATCACCCCTATTCTTGCATCGTTTAGCGGTAACATCGCAGCCAAGAAAGCGGCGCTCGGGCACTTGCTTTTCAACCTGTTTGGTACGCTGTGGACCGTTGCGCTCTTCTTCCCCTTTGTCGATTTGAACGTGTGGATTACCGATGCGCTCGGTCAAGGCGACCCGAGGTTGCTTATGGGATATGCCAACGAGTTGCAGGCATCAAATCCTGCGCTTTTCGACCAGGTGATGGCTGGCGGAGGCTCACATGGCGTCCCCGAGGCGGCACGTCTCATCCAGTTGCAGTTTGCCGTGTCGTTCGGGCTTTCAATGTTCCACTCGGTGTTCAACATCGTCAACCTCACAGTGATGATTTGGTTCACCGAAACCTATGTTAAGATTACCAATTTCCTCATCCGCACCAAGAACAAGGAAGACGAGGAATTCCAACTCAAATTCATCTCTCGCGGTCTTCTCAACGCATCCGAATTGAATATCACTCAGGCTCAGCGCGAAATTTCGGTGTATGCCGAGCGTGTTGACAGGATGTATGATATGGTGCGCGAACTCATCCACATCAAGCCGGGCACCGAGGAGTTTAACAAACTCTATAGCCGCATCGAGAAATATGAGGAGATAAGCGACCGCATGGAAATCGAGATTGCCAACTACTTGAACCGCGCCAGCGACGGCAGATTGAGTTACGATGGTAAGTTGCGAATTGCAGCCATGCTCAATGTTATCACCGAAATCGAGAGCATTGCCGACAGCTGCTTCAACATTGCCAAAACAATCGTCCGCAAGGAAGATGCACATGCCAAATTCAACGACACCATCTATTCTTGCATCGACACAATGATGAACTATACCAAGGAGGCTATTTCTAATATGCTCAAAATCCTCTCCGACATCGAGAATGTGCACGAAAAAGACCTCATTTTCAGTTACAACAAGGAGCGTGAGATTAACAACTACCGCAACCTCGTTCGCACCGAAAATATCGATAATATCAACAATAAAGTGTATGAATACCAGAGCGGTATCTACTTTATGGATATCATTTGCGAGACAGAAAAACTCGGCGACTACATTATCAATGTCATCGAAGGTGTAGAGCACCAGTTCCGCAAAACCCGCGAAAACGAATTGAACGCGGTTCATCCATAATCAATTAAAAAATGAATTTGCATTGTTTGAAATTTATTTATTAAATTTGCAATCGATTAATTATTAATCTAAACAAAAAGAACGATGAAAGAATTAAAAGGAACAAAGACCGAAGCCAACCTTTGGGAGGCTTTTGCAGGCGAATCTCAAGCCCGCAACAAATACACCTACTATGCTTCTAAAGCAAAGAAGGACGGATATGTGCAAATTGCCAAGATTTTTGAGGAAACTGCCAACAACGAGAAGGAACACGCCAAAATCTGGTTCAAACTCCTTCATGAAGGTGGTATCCCCGACACTCCTGCCAACTTGCTCGACGCTGCCACAGGCGAAAACTATGAGTGGACCGATATGTACGACCGCATGGCTAAAGAAGCCAAAGAAGAAGGTTTCGACCACATTGCTTTCCTCTTTGAGAGTGTAGGCAAAATCGAGAAAGAGCACGAGGAACGCTATCGCAAACTCCTCAAGAACGTGGAAGACGAAATCGTGTTCTCTCGCGAGGGCGACAAAATCTGGCAATGCAGCAACTGTGGCCACATCGTTGTGGGCAAGCAAGCTCCCGAAATGTGCCCCGTTTGCGCTCACCCGAAAGCATATTTCGAAATCAAAGCAGAAAACTATTAATTCCTATCCGGAATTGGAATCATGGACTGCCCGACAAGTTTGGGCAGTCTTTTTTTTGCGCCGTCGAAGCACTTCCGGTGCAAAGATACAACCGAAAACGTAGTTAAATTCGGTGAATTTGTCCTAATTCGCTCAAAATGCAGAAATTCCGTTGCCGCAGCTGCTATTTTTGCAGCGTGGTGTTGTAAAGGGGCAAAAAAAGAGGGCGGCGCCATGTGGTCGCTGCCCTCAAGCAAGCTGGAGAAAGTTATGAAATGAATATTATTTGCGAGCACGACGGCGTTTTCCGCGCTTACTCGGCTTGGAATTTGCGCCTTCATGCTTTTCTCTTTTGTCCTTCATCTTTTTGGGCATGCTGAATGCGGGTTTCATCTTGCCATTCTTGAGGTCGGGATTGGCGGGATGGTCTTTATCGACGAGCGCAAAATCGAGTTGCTTCTTGGCAAGATCTGCGCGTGCCACTTGGATTGTAATCGGGTCACCGAGGCGGTAGCGCATCTTCTTGCGCCTTCCGATGAGGCAATAGTTCTTCTCGTCGAGTTCGTAGAAATCATCTTCAAGGTCGCGAATGGGCACAAGTCCCTCGCACTTGTTTTCGTTGAGTTCTACATATAGGCCCCATTCCGTTACGCCCGAGATAACTCCTTCATACACCTCGCCGAGGCGTTCACCCAAGTATTCCACCTGCTTGTATTTAATCGACGCGCGCTCGGCATTGGCTGCGAGTTGTTCCATTTCGCTGCAGTGCTTGCACTCGTCTTCGAGTTTCTGCTTGTTTACGCTTCGCCCGCCGTTGAGATACTTGTCGAGAAGGCGGTGTACCATCATATCGGGATAGCGCCTGATAGGTGATGTGAAATGGGTGTAGAAGTCAAATCCGAGTCCGTAGTGTCCAATGTTGTCGGTGGTGTAAACCGCTTTAGCCATCGAGCGCATAGCGAGTGTGGAGATGAGGTTTTCCTCCCCTTTCCCCTTGATGTCTTGTAGCAAAGTGTTGAGCGACTTGTTCATCTCTATTCGCTTGCTGCTCAAGCGGAATTTATGCCCGAATGTGCGAGCGATTTCCACAAGATTTGCAAGTTTCTCCTCGTTGGGTACATCGTGCACGCGATAGACAAACGCCTTGGTGGAGCGTCCGCGCTTCATCTTGCCGATTGCCTCTGCCACAGTCTTGTTGGCAAGGAGCATAAACTCCTCGATGAGTTTGTTGGCGTCTTTAGATTCCTTGAAATACACATCTATAGGGCGTCCGGTCTCATCGATATCGAATCTCACCTCGCAGCGGTCGAAATCGATGGAGCCTTCCTCGTAGCGACGCGCGCGGAGAATCTTGGCAAGGCGGTCGAGTGTGAGAATCTCCTCGCAGAAATCCCCTTTCCCGGTTTCGATTCGCTCTTGAGCCTCCTCGTAGGTGAAACGGCGGTCGCTCTTTATCACGGTGCGGCAAATATCCTTATTAATCACCTTGGCATTGGCATCCATCTCGAAAACGCAGGAGAAGGTGAGTTTCTCCTCGTCGGGGCGTAGCGAGCAAATGCCGTTACACAGGTGCTCGGGGAGCATAGGCACCACTCGGTCAACGAGATACACCGAAGTGGCGCGGCTTTCAGCCTCCTGGTCGATTGTCGAGCCGGGAGTAACATAGTGGGTTACATCGGCGATGTGAACTCCCACCTCATAATTGCCGTTATCGAGTGTGCGAATAGATAGCGCGTCGTCAAAGTCCTTGGCATCCTTCGGGTCGATGGTAAATGTGGTGATTTCACGCATATCGCGGCGCGCTGCTACCACCTCGGGGGTGATACCGGCATCGATTTTGTTAGCCGCAAGCACCACATCCTCGGGATAGACATAAGGCAACCCGAACTCGGCAAGTATGGCGTTTTGCTCCACATCATTATTGCCGGTCTCACCGAGAATGTCAACAATCTCGCCTACAGGGCTGTTGGCATCGTCGGGCCACTCGATAATGCGTGCTATCGCCTTGTCGCCGGTGTGCCCGCCCTTGAGCTTGTTCTTGGGAATGAAAATATCGGTTGCGAGAAACTTGGAGTCGGTAACAAGATGGGCGAAATATTTCTCCACTTGCAGTGTGCCGATAAACACCTGGTCTTTGTGCTCAATGATTTGAAGAACTTCAGCCTCGGGCTCGAAACCGCGGCGGTTGGCGCAGATGTGCACCAGCACTCGGTCGCCGTTGAGGGCGTGCATCGAATTGCGTTCGGCTACAAAGATAGCCTCATCGGCATCATCGATTATCACGCTGTTCTTGCCATTGCTGCGGCGCACAAACACCCCCTCGCCGGTGGTGCCACGCTGCTTGGCTTTAAACTTGCCCGGACTCACCTCCGACAAAAAGCCGTCGAGTGCCAACTGCTCAAGAATCTCCACCACATCGGCGCGGCTCTTGGGGGTTGATGCCCCGACACCTGCCGACACCTGCTTATAGTTGTAAGCAGCCTGATTTTCTGTGTTGAAGAAGTCTATCACTGCTCCGCGCAAGTCGGCTTTCTTCTTTTGCGATTTATCTATATTCTTAGCCATAACAATATGTTTTTACAAAGGTAATAGATTGGAGCGAAAAATCGCAAAATATACACATAAAATTTCTAAAAGACCCTACTACTCGCGGTAGTAGATGCGCTTGATGCGACGGGATACCGAGGTGAGCACTTCGTAGGGGATGGTGCCGAGGATGTCGGAGATGGTGGATACCGGGATGTGGTCGCCGAATATCTCCACCGAGTCGCCTTCGCGGCACTGGGCGTCGGTTACATCTATCATGCACACATCCATGCATATATTCCCCACCGTGGGGCAGAGCGTGCCGTTAATCCACACTTTGAAGTTGCCGTTGCCGAGGTGTCGGTTCATGCCGTCGGCATATCCGATTGGTATTGTGGCGATGCGCGAGCGGCGGTGAAGCACTCCTCGGCGGCCATAGCCTATTGTGGTGTCGGCGTCCCATTCTTTGATGGATATGATTACTGTGTGAAGCGACGACACCGGCTTTATTCCGGTTTCGGTGCCGTTGTTGAGGATGGAGACGCCATAAAGCCCGATGCCGAGGCGCACCATGTCGTGTTGGTGTTGAGGGAAGCGGAGTATCCCGGCGGTGTTGAGGATGTGGCGCTTTATCGGGTAGGGGAGTGCGTCGGATAGGATGTTGCAACAGCGGTCGAAGTATGCAAATTGTGAGAGCGTGTAGCGGTCCATCGCCTCATCGGGCATATCTGCCACTGCGAGGTGTGAGAACACGGTCGATGCCTTGATTACCGTCTGCCCCGAGAGCAGTTTAGCCAATTCGGGCAACTGTTCCTCGAGAAATCCGAGGCGATGCATTCCGGTGTCTATTTTGATGTGCACCGGATAGTTGGACACGCCGAGCTTGCGCCCTTCCTCGATGATGCTGCGGCACACGTCGAGATTGAAGATTTCCGGCTCGAGGTTGTAGGCAAACATGGTGCGGTAGTTCATCACCACCGGGTTGAGCACCATGATGGGCATGGTTATGCCCGCTTTGCGCAAGTCAACGCCTTCGTCGAGCACTGCCACGGCAAGATAGGCGGCGCCGCGGTCCTGCAGTGTCTTGGCGATTTCGTAACTCCCTGCGCCATAGCCCGATGCTTTCACCATGCACACGATTCCGGTGTCGCGGCTCACATGGGAGCGGAAGAAGGTGAAATTGTGTGCGAGGTTGTCGAGATTCACCTCGAGCACTGTCTCGTGCTGGCGTTCTTGCAGCATCTCCTCAATAAGGTGGAAGCCGAAGCCTGGCGCGCCTTTGAGCAGAATTTGCTCGTTTTCGAAACTTCCTGCCGTCGTATGTTCGAGGAAATCGCTTGTGGTGGCGAAAATGCGGGAATCGGCATCCACTCGGTCGCGATATTCGAGCCATTTGCTACCTATGGCTATGAAGCGCTTAACCCCTTTCCCGGCAAGCAGAGAGATGGCGCGACGATAGGTTTCCCGCTCTTTATAGGGTGGTGTTACGAGGTCGCTGAGCACCACGGTGCGGGAGCGGTCGGCGGTGGCGCGGCGGCTCATAAAATCGAGGGCTATTTCGAGTGAATCGACATCGCAGGTGTAATTGTCGCAGATAACCACGCAGTTGTTCACCCCGTCGCGCACATCGATGCGGGTGTCGATGCGCGGCAGTGTGGCAAGGCGTGCCTCCACTTCGGCGGCTTCCATCCCAAGGCAGAGGCGCATCACTGCGATGCAGTGGATTGCGTTCTCAATGTCGGCATTTGTGTCGAATGGGATTTTCGCCGTTGCGTTGGTGCCATTCACCAAGTATTCAATCACGGCGCTACCATCGTCTGCCGATACATTCCTCACTTGCAGCGGTGCGCTATTGCCGCATCGGCTCCACGAGGCTATTTTTTCGGTGGGGATGTCGCTCATGGCGTGGGCTATCCGTGTGTCGTCGGCACAAAACACCACATGGCGCAGTGTCGAGGTGTGGAACAGCAGTGCTTTCTCCTCGCATTTGGCATATTTCGATGGGAATCCCTCGTTGTGCTCCTCGCCAAGGTTGGTAAACACCCCTATTGTGGGCATTATTATGTCGCGCAGCACTGCCATTTCGCCCACATTTGATATTCCGGCTTCGATAATGGCGCAATCGCAATCGGCAGATATTTGGCACACCGACATCGGCACTCCTATTTGGCTGTTGTAGCTGCGCGGCGAGCGGTCGATGTGGTATTTGTCGGCAAGTATGGCGTTCAACCACTCCTTGACGGTGGTTTTTCCGCGGCTGCCGGTGATGCCGATTATCTCAATGTCGGCACACTTGGCGCGATGCACTCGGGCAATGCGACGCAGTGCGTCGAGCGGTGAATCTACACACAAAAAGTTGGCATCGCCATATTCCGGCAGGTCGGAAAAACGCTCCACGACAAAATTGCGCACCCCCTTGGCATAGAGTTCGGGGATGTATCTGTGTCCGTCGTTGGTGCTTGTGCAGATAGCAAAAAACAGAGTCGTAGCGGGGAATGTGAGCGAGCGCGAGTCGGTGAGGAAACTATCTATCATCGCATCGTGCAAAGCGGTGTCGATATTTAGGATATCGGCTATTTCTTTAATCGAATACTGCATAATTGGTTATTGAGAATACTTTTTGGTAATCGCCGATAGCCGTGCTGCGAGATAGGGGTAGGAAGCGGCAAGGTCGTCGGCTTTCTTTACAATTGTAGCGTTGTGCCGCTGCAGGAGCGCATCGCTGTCGGTCATGGGGCGATGTTGCAGCAGAAGTGAGAATTTGCGGCAACGCTCGCCGGCGCTGATGGCTGTGGCGTCGCAGTGGCTGGTGAGGAATTTATCGTAGATGTAGTCGATGGCGACATCCGATGGATGCACCATGTCGGAATTGTAAAAGCGGTAGTCGCGCAAGTCGTCGAGCATTATCTCGTATGATGGGAAATACTCGGTGCGAGACTCGGCAGCAACGATGTCGGCAGCAACGCGTAGCAGGCTCTTGCTGAGCATGTTCCCTGCGAGAGTGTCGGCGATGTGGCGAATGGGACTCACTGTGAAAATCACCCCGGAGGCGGGTGCCGATGCCGATATGAGCGAGCGGATGCGCCGAAGGGCTTCCACAACCTCTTCGGGTTGCATAATGGTTCGCTCGAAGCGTGAGGCGGGAAGTTTGTGGCAGTTGGCTACCACCTTTTGCGATTCTTTCTCCCTATACACCCATGCCGTGCCGAGTGTAACCACTACCGTGGAGCAATGGCTCAGGTGGTTGCGTGCGGCATCAAGAGAGCGGTTCATAGCATCGAGTGTATCCGATTGCGATGCCATGGAAAACGAGGAATGGAAATCGAAGCAATGCCACCTGCCGTCGTGGAAGAACAGTTCTTCGGGAGTGATTTTTTGCCCCGATATGAGGATTTCGAGTTGTCGGGCAATGCTTTCGGGATTGTAGGAGACACCGAAAGGATTCACCATCACATCCCACCATGCTTCGCGAAGTCTCGCACCCACATTGTCGGAAAAACAGGAGCCGAGGAGCATAATTTTGTCGTTATGCCCGAAACTCAATGCCGATGCAGGGATATCTATTTCGGTGCGAAACTCCATCCGTGCAAAGATTTAGAATAGAGACAGTTGTCGTGAACTTTCCTTGGGTTGAACAGGCTCTTCCTCTTTTTGAGGCTCCTCTTCTACCGGTTCTGTCGATGGGGGAGTGGGGGTGAGCCAGTCGTCATCGAGCGTGATGTCATCTACCGGGAGAACGGAAGGCTCATCTTTTGCGGGTTCAGCGGGTGCTGGCTCCGGCTCGGCATCTGTCGGCTCGTATTGAGGCTCCAGCTCGGCAACTTCCGCAACGGGTTCGGGGTCGATGATAGCTGGTATGTCAAACGACAGGTCGTCAACCTGCTCGAGTTCGCCCATGTCAAACGACACATCGGCGCTCTGTTTCTCCTTCTCCTGTTTCATCACGAGTTGAGCCTCATACATCTTCGACAATTCCTTGATTTTGAGCGAAAATTCGCGCTGATTATTGTCGATTGTGGTGTGGAGCGTGGCGATTTCCTCATTGAGGTCTTTGATAACTTTGTCGCGCTTGAAGAGGTCGCCGGTGAGGAGGTTTATCTTGTCGTCTTTGCGCTTCTTTACATCCTCAAAGGTGTCGAGTTTCTTCTGCAGATCCTCAATCATGTCCATGTCGATAGCCTGAAGCGACTCGTTAAGTTCTTCGTTTTCCTCGCGGAGGGTCTGCATCTCGTCGTTGGCAATGCGGAGTTTCTCCTTGAGGTCTTCGATTTGCGATTGCAACTCGCTGTTGTCTGTTTGTTGCTTCTTAGCCTCCTCGAGTTTGTTGTCGGCAGCGAGGATTTCCGATTCTTTCTGTTTCACGAGAAGTTCGGCTGCAGCCACTTTCTTTGAAAGCGACATCGATGCTTCGACAGCATCGCGGAGGTCTTTTTTGAGCGATTCGAGTTCTTTTTCTCTCACCCCGAGGAGCACATTCACCCTCTCGAGTTCGGTGCGGAGAGCGGAATCGTTGTTCGACGATTCAAGCGCCTTGGCGAGTTTGTTTTCACATTCGGCAAGCAGATTCTCGAGTTCGGCGATACGTGCCACATCGGCATCGTTCGATTTGGTTGAGGTTTCGGCAATTTGAGCCTTGAGTTTGTTTATTTCGGCAAGCAGTCTTGCGTTTTCATCCTTGAAATATTGCACATCGTCGGTCTTCACCTGCACCACTTTGAGTTTGTTGAGTAGGCTCTTGTTCTCGAGCTGGTATTGCTCGATTTCAGCCTCGCATTTCATCACTTTAGCCTCGAGGTCTTGCACCTTTTGAGACATGGCGCGACGCTGGCGGTCGGCACTCAAGAATTTGTCGGTGTTGTCTTTAACCTTGGCGTTGGCTTCGTCGAGGGCGGTTTTGGCTTCAGCCAATTGTTTTTCCACACTTTTCTTGTAGGTGTCGAAACTTGCCAACTCCTCCTTCACGGCGCTGTCGTGTATTTGCTTCACAAAAGCGGCGAGCTGGCTGTTGATGGCATCGGAAATGTATTTGCGCTGGGCATCCTTGTCGATGTAGGACCTCACCGACTCGGGAAGCACCTCATTGATGAGCCGCGCTATCTGCTCGATAGCGGCATCCGGAACATGGAGCGGTGCGGGATTGGTGGCTACCGGTGTCGATGGCGCTGATGGTGCCGCAAGCGGTTGCGGCTCCTCCTTGGGCTTCTTAAATGGGTTGATATACGGCTCTCTCTCAGGCTCGTGAATCGGCTCCTCAGAGAATTCCTCATTTTCATCAAGTTCCTCGACATCGTCGTCAAAACCGAAAAATTTCTTTACACCTTTAAATAATGCCATAGTTTATATAGTTCTAAAAATTTACTCAATATCGGGCTTTAGCACTACACCAAGCCCTTTCTTGCCATTGATGCCCACCATCAACGGCTTGTTGAAGGTGACGATTCTCACCATCTCGCTCTCATATTCGGCAGGCATGCTGTCGAGGAATGCCACGTCAAACACGGTTCCGTCGCCCGATGATGGATCGACTGTGAAATACCCCACTCCAAATGATGTGAGGTTCTGGAAGAAGTGCGTTCCCTGGCTCGGCTCGATGCGATATCCGGGAAGTGCCGATTCCACAATGAGTTTGGCACTCGAAATATGCGCCCATTTCACCGGAATGCCGAGTGCGGTGTCGCTTGAACCCCATCGCCCGGGCCCCACGAGAATGTAGTTTCGTTCCTGTGCCGTAAAGTTACTATTTATTTTTTCAATTTCACGCGCTATCGCCGAATTATTTAACGAAGAGAAGTGTTCCGGGCGGATATACACCACCGAATAGAGGTTGTCCATCATTCCGTGACCGAGGGCTGTGAAGGTTTTGAGCAGCAATTTGTCGTCGGTGCACTCCATGATGTTTTCGTCGAGCATCTCGCGTCTATCGACAATCGGACGTATCTGCAACCAGTAGATTTGACCTTTCATTTCTCCTTTGGCATCCACCATTCCGGCAAATTCAATCTCTACCGGGCGCCCCATTGCGCTTTCTCCCTTGGAAAGCATAAACTCGAGCACTTTGGCAAGCGGGAAGGCGTCATATTTGAGCATGTTGTTGAACGTAACCACTCGTCGCCCGATGCCGTATTCCCCCTCGCGGAGGGTCATGTCGTTGACATCATAGGTCGAGACTGTGAATTTCAGCGCTCCGGTGTCGGCAAAATTTTGCACTCTCACCTTTTTGATGTTGAAACCGTCATCAACCGAGAATTTCTCATCGATATTCTGTGTGTCGAGGGCATACAGGCGGGTTTGTGTGTCGCGCAAAGCAAGGTCGATGGTGCTGGTCTGCAACACACTTTCGGGGTGTCGCGGCGAGAACCGCAGCGCTAATCCGCCATCGACAATGTATTTTCCAAGCCCCACAGCCACTTCCACAACGCCGTCTTCGGGCTGCTCGTGGTTGATTGGGTAGTAGTTGAGCGAACGACCCACACCCGAGAACGACGGGAAATAGAATCCGTTCCAGTCCTTACCTATCACCTCCTGGATTATAACCGCCATCTTCTCCTGGTCGATGACATTGCGCGTGGCGGTCATATACGCCTTGCTATCGCGGAAGAACACCGAGGCATACACGCTCTTGATGGCGTTGCCAAGCATTTCGAGCATCGCATGTTTGTCGGTGAGCTGTGGTATCATGTAGGTGGAATAGATGCCTGCAAACGGCTGGTAGTGGGAGTCTTCAAGCAGACTTGAACTGCGTACTGCCAGCGGCTTGTCAACCACCTCGAATAAGGCATAGAAATCTTCTACAAGTCGCTCGGGAAGATGTGCTTCGAGGAAGCGGTGGAGTATCTCCTCATCGGGTGCGTCGCTCAACGCTATCGGATATAGAGCGTTATGCTCCATAAACTCATCAAATATGTCGGTGCAAAGCACCACCGAGCGCGGTATCGATATGCTCACTCCTTCAAAGTCGTCGCACACCGGGTTGTGCTTTATGATGTTGTCGATAAATGCCAAGCCGCGCCCTTTGCCTCCAAGCGAACCTTGACCTATTCTTGCGAAATTGGAATAATAGTCGAAGCGATTGCGGTGAAATATTGCCACCACGCCGCGGTTTTTCATCTTGCGATACTTCACGATGAGGTCGAAGAAGAGTTGGCGCACTGCCGGTGCTTCGTTGATGTCGCGGAACCTGTGTGCCTTGATTATCTCGGCGATTGGAAACATGGCGCGCGAATAGAGCCATCGCGAGATATCGTTGTAGGATGCGTGATACAATAGCGATTCCGCCGGGATGTCGAAAATGTGGTTTTGCAACTCCTTGAGGTCGCGGATGCGCAATATCTCCTCGCCGGTTGCCGGATTCTTTATGATGAAGTCGCCGAAACCGAAGTCGCTCATGATTGCGGCTCCCAAATCCACCGGCAGTTTCTTGGAGTTCTTGTCGAGGAATGTGCATTTCATATTTTCGACAGTCTTGCGGTTCTGCACCTCCGACGACTGCACGATGATAGGAAGATAGGGGTCGTTTTCGCGCAGGTATTTGGCAAATTCGATGCCTGCTTGCGAATTTTTCATGCCGTCTTTCATAAACGACACGTCGGTGATTACTCCGAGCATGTTTTTGCTGAAATGGTCGTAGAGCTCCTTGGCTTCTTCATAGTTGCGCGCAAGCATCACCTTCGGGCGCCCGCGCATTCGCAGCATCTGCTCATGCTCGTTGAGTGCTTCGGTGCTGAAAATCAGCGATTGGCGGAGAAGGAATTTGTATAGCGTGGGGAGAATCGACGAGTAAAAGCGCACCGAGTCCTCGACAAGGAGGATTAGTTGCACGCCTACGCCTATGATGTCGTTTTCGGCGTTTTTCTTGTCCTCTATCAGTTTGATTATCGCAAGTAGCAAATCCACATTGCCGAGCCAACTGAAGACGTAGTCCACACCGCTAAAGTCCTCGTTCTCGAGGCGTCGCGACACCTCGCGCGAGAATGGCGTGAGCACCACGTAGGGGATGTCGGGGTATGAGCGTTTCAACTCCTTGGCTTTCTCGAATGTCTCAGAGATGTCGATACCCGGCATGGCGATGATTAAGTCGAATTGCTTCTCCGACAGGCGTTGTGCCGCTGTGTCGAAATCGTTCACCTGTACAAAGCGCGGTGGCGAGCTGAGGTTGAGCCTCACATATTCAAAATAGATTTGCTCCTCCACGCGTCCGTCATCCTCCATCATGAATGCGTCGTAGGGGGTGGCGATGAGTAGCACATTGAATATCCGCTTCTGCATCAGGTCCTGGAAAGCGGTGTCGCGTAGATATAACTGACTTAAACTCGTTTCGTTCATAATCTAATTGTTGTCGGCGATTAGGCGCAATAACTGCTGCACTTGGTTCATTTTATTGCGCAAATAGGGCGTTGATTGTATTTTCTCAGCCATTGCGAGATATTTAACGGCTGTGGAGGCATCGCTTGCTATGGTTTTGGCATCCGAATCGGTAATCTTGCCGTTCTCGAAGAGGGAGAGTAGCGCTTTGCGCGACGACGGAAGGTTTTCGAGCGATGTGCCTGCCGTGGCGAGACGTTTTTCCACCTCCATCACATAGTAATTGCCTATCGTGAGCAATGCCTGCACATCGTTGGGCTTGTATTCCACAATCTTGAGCATTGTGAGTATGGCGTTGTAATATTCCCCCTTGAGCAGATAGGCATTGCCGAGGGCGGTGAGAAATTCCACATTATCGGGCGAAAGGCGCAACAGGTCGGTCGCAAGCGCGATTGTGCTGTCGGCATCGCCGCGAAATACGGCAAATTCAAGCAATTTCACATCGATTGCTCGTGCCATCCACGATTGGTGCTTTTTCACCAATCTCAGGAAGTTGACATACACATCGGGGCGGGCAAGGCTCACCGCTCCGCTCCTCACACCATTGAAAATCGAGTCGAATGGGATTGCGTGGCTCTGCACTTGCTCCATGAAATCCACCTGCATTGCCTCATCGTTGAGTAATCCTGCAAGCAGAATCGATTTGTAATAGTTCGATGGGAGGTCGGGTTTCTGCCTCAGCATGAGTTCATACATCGCCAAGGCGCTTCCCCATTCGCCGTATTCATAGAATCGCGACGCCTTCACCTCAAGGGTGTGGTAGGGGGTCTCGGCGGCTTTTACCGGTGCCGAGGCAAGCAGAAGCGAGAGAATCAGAAACAGGACCTTGCATTTCATAACATCCCGGGCGTTTTAGAGAGACACATCATATTTTGCCAAGAGCTCGCGAGTCATCTGCATGAGGTGTCCGTGGCGCGAGTCATGGATATATTTGTATGGCACATCTTTCACCGAATGATAGGTTACGATGTTGCCCGATGTGTTGAGTGTGAGGCATTTAAGAGCCGGGACGGCACCTTTTCTCGGTGAGCGGATGAGCGGACGGAAGAAAAGGGTGGCAAGCGGGTCATACCAGCGGTGCATGGTTATCATGTCGCTATCCACAACACCCGGGTCGGCGCAGTTGATGTTGAGCGATGTGTAGCAGTGTGCCATGTACATCGCAAAATGGGTGAGCGCGCTTTTGCTGCGGCTGTAGGTGCGCAACTGGGCAAATTGCTCTTGCGACTCGTCGATTGAGGTTACCGCCTTGGGATAGGCATAGCGGGTGAGCGATGTGGTGAACACTATGTGCCCTCCCTTTACCATCAACGGAGCGATGAGCACCGAGAGCATCACCGTGCCTGTGTAGTTCACTGCAAATGTCATTTCCCTGCCATCGTCGGTGGTGGTGTAGTCTTTGCACATGATGCCGGCATTGTTGACAAGCGCCTTCACCGGCACTCCGAGCTCCTTGATTCGGGCTGCAAATGCCTTTACCGATTCAGGCTTGTCGAGGCTTAGGGGAATGAATGTGATGTTTTTGTTCTGTGTTTCGGAGGTGATTTCCTTTGCCAAGTCGAGGGCTTTCTTTTCGTTGCGGCAAGCGAGCACAACGTTTTTTCCGGCACGAGCCACGGCACGCGAGATTTCACGTCCTATTCCTCCTGTTGCTCCGGTGATGATATAGATTTCTTTGTTTTCTTTCATCTTTTTATCTTTTCAAGTATTTTATGCTTCGCCCACATTATAAACCAGGTGGGGAGCGATGCAACGGCTACAATCGAGATGCGATTGAAGAGGCCGTTGACATATTGTTTTTTTCCTTTAAATAGTCGTTTTAGGGCGCCTTTTACAAAGGCGTGTGGAGAAGTGAGGGCACCGATTGCCACGCCCACTTTCTGCCATTTCTTGGGGAGTCCGAAAAGGTCGGTGGCAAGACCTCCCGGGCAGGCTACCATCACTTTCACGCCATGGTCGCGCAATTCGTAATGCAAGGAGCGGGTAAACACCCTGATGAACGCCTTTGTCGATGCGTAGAAGCCTATTGTGGGCATCGGCATCCACACCGACATCGAACTCATATTGAGGATATATCCATGCCCCTTCTCGCGCATCATCTTGCCGACGGTGTAGCAGAGACGCGCCACTGTGGCAACATGCAGATTGATATAGAGGTCGATGTAGCGCTCATCGTGGTCGAGAATTTCCTTGAATGTGAAAATCCCGGCATTGTTGATGAGCACTTCGGGGTCTTTCCCTATCTCGCGACAGCGGTTCATCACCATTTCGGCGGCATCGGCGGTGGCGAGATTCTGGTTCATAATGTTACAAGTTACTTCCGGGGCAAGTTGCTCGATTTCGACTTTCATCGCCTCGAGTGCCTCGGGCTGGTTGCTCACCAGCAGAAGGTCGTAGCCTTTTTGTGCCAGTTGGCGCGCAAATTCCGCTCCGATTCCCGATGAGCCACCTGTAACTATTGCAAGTTTATTTTCCATTTCGTGCCTTGATATCTTCAATTTCCTTTTTCAGGCATTTGGGCAAGTCGCCGCAATGCTTGTGGCACACCATGTCGATGGTGTACATCCTGCCGATGCAGTAATTCACATGGTCGCAGCCGCAACGCTCCTCGCCATCGCGCATCCGGTTGACAAAATCGGGCTCGTTGATGAGCGCACGTCCCATTTGCACAAACTCGAATCCGCTGTCGAGCACCTTGTCGATGCCAGAGCGCGACACGCAGCCGCCGACATAGATGAGCGGCATCTTCAACTCGCTGCGAAAACGCAATGCGTCCTCAAGGAAATACAGGTCTTGGTATTTTACTGTGGGTATCATAAAGCGTCCGGCAAGGCGCACGCCCCATTTGAGCCACCAGCAGTCCATATAGTGGGTGAGTGTCTTGATAGGCATCTCGCCGCGCATCACATACATCGGGGCTTTGCTCACAAATCCGCCGCTCAACACCAGTCCGTCGAGACCTTTCTTCTCGAGTTCCTTTGCCACGGTTACACAGTCGTCGATTTCAAGTCCACCCTTGAACCCGTCGCGCATGTTCACCTTGGCAATCACTGCAATCTCGCCGGCTGCAGCCTCTTGCACCTCGTCGATACACATCCGCATGAATGTCATGCGATTGTCGAGCGAGCCGCCAAAGGAGTCCTTGCGATGATTGGTGTAAGGCGATAGAAATTGGCTGATAAGATATCCATGACCGGCATGAACCTCCACGCAGTCAAATCCCGAATCTTTTGCAAGACGCACGGCATCGCCATACGCCTTCGCTATTTTCTTGATTCTGTCGGCGTCGAGTTGGCGCACAAATGTGGGCGAATAGAGATTAAATCCGCCGGAAGCGCCAAGAGGCATCTCGCCTGTGATAGCGCTGTGCGACATATTTCCGCAGTGTCCTAATTGTATCGACACCTTTGCCCCCTCGGCATGAACACCATCGGTGAGGTGGCGAAGCGCCGGAACAATCTCGGGCCGCATCCACAACTGTCGCGGGAACGACAAGCCGTCGCGGGTTACGGCGGCGTATGCCACCGTGGTCATTCCGATTCCTCCTCGGGCAACCGATGTGTGATAATCGTAGAGTTGCTCCGATGGAGCGTTTCCCGGGCACATCCCTTCAAATGCCGCACTCCTTATTGTGCGGTTTCTCAGGGTGATTGGTCCCAGTTTTGCTTCGGTGAATAATTTTGATTCTCCCATCGCTTAATAGATAAATGGTATAATGCTTTTTAAGTTTAATTTGTCAAATTCTTCGCCAAACTCTGCGCTGTAGCGGCGGTTGATTTTCCGTGCGCGAGGCGCAAGATTGGCAAATGTCCACAGTGCAAACACCGCTCCGGCAAGGCTCCATGTGAGTATGGCAAAGCCTACCCATTCCATAAACTCGCCCAGATAGTTGGCACTCGACACATAGCGGAACATCCCGCCGCGCGGTATGTAGTGCGCTGTGTCGCCCGGCTTGCGAAGGTGGCGTATGATATAGTCGCTCTGCAGATTGATAAACATCCCTGCAAAAAACACTATCGTTCCAATGATAAACTGTGGCGAGAGGAGCCACGAATCGGGGTAGCGGTCTGCCGGCGAGAGGTAAAACAGCCATCCGCCCTGCATCACTGCATTCAACAGGTTAAACACCACTCCCATCAACATAATCGACACAGGCATTCGGTTGTGCCCCCTGATTAGCAACGGAAATATAAACGAGCGCTGAAAATAATGTAACTGAAATATTACAAACATCGCCAGCGGCGCTGCCATAAAAGTGCGTTCGCTCATCCACCATAGCGCAAGCATCGCAAAAAACACGGGCGATTCCATCAGTACCCAACCCAGGCGATTGTCCACCGAGATGCCCCATTTGCGGCTAAACATCATACCATATCCAGCCTCTACAAACTGCAACGCAATGAAAACCACCACTGCAGCGATGCTCATTGCCAATAATAATGTGTCGAACGAATGAACAAGATTCATGTTTGTTTGCTTTTGAAGATGTAAAGTTACTCATTTTGCCTACACTTGCAAAGCGAAATCCAAGTTTTTTGCACAATTCACCAAAATCCGAGCATTTTCCACCGCCCGACGCCCGGTCGCTTATGGGCATAAAAAAGGAGAGCGCGCCTCCCGGCGGACTCTCCAACCCTAAATATTAATTGCTTGAAAAGTAAATTATTTCACAAGGATTTTTTGTGCAGCATTGCCCGCTTTAACAATGTAAAGACCGGGAGCAACTGCGATGCTGGCGTCGGCAGCCGATGTGTTGGCTACTTCTGCACCTGCTACGGTATATACTGTAACATTCTCAGCATTTGGATTGTTGACAACGATGTTGCCATTCACTGCGTATGCACGGATATCGGAAGTCTCTACTGCGCTCACGCCGGAGTTTTTGCTAAACTTGACAGCCTTGATACCAAGGTCAACGTTAGAAACAGAATAGATAACCATGTCGTTTTCGGTTGTAGCAATGAGCACATCACCGGTGCACATGCCGTCGGTATCGGTTTGTGAGCATGGGAAACCGGGGTCGCCTGTCTCTGCATTGGCATCGCGATGATATACAGTCATTTCAATATCACCGAGGCAACCTGTAGCCTCTGTACCAAGTTCGCCCGAGAATTTCGAGATGTCTGTTACATCATAGAGGTAGAGATATGTTGACATAGCCCAATAGCCAAAGTATGAAAGGTCTTGAATAACAAGATATTTGGCACCATTAAATTCGATAGCGTCGCCCGAGTTGGGTGCGTATGCCCACGCATAATCCGATGTGTCTTGTACGTTAGATTTTGCAGTATTTGTTGTGCCATCTACAAAATAAACTTTGTCGGCACCTGAGTAATAGTGACCGAGGAAGTAACCATCCTCTACATTTGAAGAGCGGAAGATAACCTTTGCATTGTTGCAGCCACCTGCCCATTGGTTAACACCTTCGATTGTAATCATTGTTGCTTCACCCACAACGCCGTCTTTCACAACCCATTGCATCATGTATTGTGCATAAAGGCCATCGAAAGTTGCAGCAACAACTGCATTGCCGTCGAGGTCGCCGTTAATGTCGAGGCGAGTGCCAAGTTTAAGACCTGTGAAGGGGTTTTCTACCGATGCCCATTCCATAGGCACACCATTCACTTTGCTGGTTTTGAAGATTTTGAATGTTCCGGTTTCGCAATAACTTGCGATGAGCATGTTGCCCTTAGAGTCGGAAGCAACACTACCTTTGGGGTCGGCGATACCAACGATAATTTCACCTTTCTTTTCACCGGTAACAGGGTCGAGATAGATAGGCTTGCTGCCATCGCCAAGGTTGAGGACGAGGTTTTCGCCACACATTGCGAGTGATGGACGGATTGTGCCACCGGCTGTTACACCGTATGTCTCAAGGCTGATATCGAACAACGGAGTTGCAGAAGCAATGTCAATGCCGGTTGAAACAGCATCTTGTGCAAATGCGCTTGATGAGAGCAACATAACAGATGCGAGAACAGAGTAGATTTTTTTCATACCAAATTAGTTTTAATATTAATAAATAAATTATGTATTATATCTTTTATAGGTTTTAGCAGTATTTATTTACTGCTGCAAATATACATATAATTTTATATACAAAAACAAATTTCATAAAAATTTTTATTAAAAGTGCCATTTTTCCCTGATTTTCATTAGAAAACTACCTCTAATTCGCCTATCACATGCCGATACCTCCTAATTACTCGCACTTTTATCTCCTTTTTACTGATTTTGAGCAAAAAAAGCGTTTTTCCTTTGCTATGTGAAAAAAAAGTGTTTACTTTGCACACTAATTGTGCGGGTATCTTATATTTGCACGGTTATTTGTCGAAAAAATTAAAATAATAAAAAGATATGCTACACATTTTTATCACTATTTTGATTCTTATCGCTGCAATCTTGCTGATAGGAGTTGTTCTTATTCAAAAATCGAAAGGTGGAGGTCTTGCCTCTAACTTCCAAGGTGCAAACCAAATCATGGGTGTTAAATCCACTACAAATTTTGTAGAGAAAGCCACTTGGACTCTCGCAATCGTTATCTGCGTGCTGTCGATTCTTTCTTCATTCACAGCCAAGAGCGACCTCGTAACAGGTAGCCGTGTAAAAGCTCAAGCTCCTACCGAGCAAGCCGCTCCCGCATTCCCGACAGAGAAAGAGGCTCCTGCCGCTCCTGCTGCCGAGACTCCCGCTGCCGACAAAGCGGAATAATCAATCCGACACAAATACATGCTTTGATACATAAAAGGCGATATGATTGCCACGGCAATCGGTCGCCTTTTTTCAACACTAAATTATCCATGCTATGGAATCGCTTAAAACTCTATATAAAATAGGTGTGGGTCCTTCGAGCAGCCACACTATGGCACCTCGCCGTGCCGCCGAGATTTTCTTGCAGCGTAATCCTCATGCACAGTCGTTTGTGGTGCGACTTTACGGCTCGCTTGCCGCTACCGGCAAGGGGCACCTCACCGACAAGGCGATTCTCGACACACTGTCGCCTCATGCTCCCACCACTATCGAGTGGCACCCCGATGTGTTCCTCCCTTACCACCCCAACGGAATGGTTTTCGAGGCTTCCAACGGATATGCCACCGACACCTGGGAGGTGTATTCGGTGGGCGGAGGCTCGCTCTACTGGAAAGGGATGCCCGAGGAGCAGAACGAGGTGTATGAGAAGAGCACGATAAAGGATATCCTCCAATGGATTGACGCCAATGGGCGGAGTTACTGGGAATATGTCGAGGAGTGTGAGGGGAAGGAGATTTGGGACTATCTGCACGAAGTGTGGGAGGCGATGAAAGCAGCGGTGAAACGCGGTCTCGAGGCAGAAGGGGTGCTCCCCGGTGGGCTTGGTGTGAGACGCAAGGCTGTGAGTTACCACGTTCGCGCCAAGGGATATGTCGATTCGCTTCGGAGCCGTGCGCTGGTGTATAGTTATGCTCTCGCCACAAGCGAGGAGAACGCATCGGGCGGTCAGATTGTAACCGCGCCCACCTGTGGCAGCTGCGGCGTGCTCCCCGCTGTGCTTTACCACCTTGCCACAACCCGCGATTTCAGTGAGATGCGCATCCTGCGCGCGCTCGCAACAGCCGGACTGTTTGGCAATGTGGTGCGCACTAATGCGTCGATTTCGGGTGCCGAGGTGGGATGCCAAGGCGAAGTGGGAGTTGCCTGTGCAATGGGTGCCGCCGCTGCCTGCCAACTCTTTGGTGGCACTCCGGCGCAAATCGAATATGCCGCCGAAATGGGACTTGAGCACCACCTCGGGCTCACTTGCGACCCGGTGTGCGGATTGGTGCAGATTCCTTGCATCGAACGCAATGCCTATGCCGCCGCTCGAGCGCTCGATTCCAATATCTACGCCACTTTCAGCGACGGAAAGCACTTCGTGAGTTTCGACCGTGTGGTGGAGGTGATGAAGCAGACCGGACACGACATCCCAAGCCTCTACAAAGAGACTTCGGAGGGTGGTCTTGCGGTGATAAAGTGATTTCGGCTATCGCGCAATCGGCAACTCGATGCGGAATGTGGTTCCGTGGTCGATTACCGAGTCTTTCACATAGATGCGTCCGCGGTGATATTCCTCGATGATGCGCTTCACGAGGGTGAGTCCAAGACCCCAGCCGCGCTTCTTGGTGGTGTAGCCCGGGTTGAACACCGTCTTGAAATTCTTCCGTGGTATTCCCTTGCCGGTGTCGGCAACATCGATAATCACCTTTCCGGCGTCGGAAGTAACCGAAATGTCGATTTTTCCAACCCCCTGCATGGCATCTACGGCATTCTTTGTGAGATTCTCCATCACCCATTCAAAGAGTGAGCGCGACAACATCACCGGGATTTCGTTTTCGGGGAAGTGCATTGTGAGCTCAACGCGCTTGCTGATGCGCGATTTCATATATTCGAGGCTCCCCGCCACAGTCTCATTGATATAGCATAACAGCAATTCGGGTTGCGAGCCGATTTTGGAGAATCGGTCGGCGATAATCGACAGGCGATGCACATCCTTGTCCATATCTGCGACAATCTCGCTATCCACGCCGGTCTCTTTGAGCACCTCGGTCCACGCCATCAGCGATGAGATTGGAGTACCGAGTTGGTGGGCGGTCTCCTTCGACAATCCCACCCACACCTTGTTCTGCTCGGCTTTCTTCATCGACACCACTGCAAAATAGACAATGGCAATAAACACGAGCATCACCACAAGTTGGATGTAGGGGAAAATCGAGAGGCGCACAAGCAGGTCGGAATCCTCGTAATAAAGGCGTTGCACCGTGTTGCTGTCGATATTGAGTTCGATGCAGTTGCGCGAGCCTTTCATCGACGAGAGTTTGTGCTTCAAGAACTCCTCATTGGCTGGCGAGATATAGTAGGGCATAGTCTCATCGACAGGCTCCGGGAGGCGGAAATTGCGATGCAAGATAATGTTGTCGCTGTCGTCAACGAGCAGCACCGGGATGTTGCGATTCTCCTCGATAATCGACAGGAGGAAGTCGATGTCGGTATTGACAAGCGTGGTGGAGTCGCTCCCCATCCCTGCCATAGCAATCTCCTTGGTGGCATTTGCCCAGATTTCCATGCGCGCGCGTTCCTGTTCCGACAAGTCGTTCACGAGATTGTTGGAAACCACGAGGAAGAAAGCCGCCACAATCAGCGACACAGCGATAAAAATAATCTTCCAAAGGCGTCTGCGGTCGTAGATATTGCTCATTGTTCAAGATATTTAGATTTTATCCCAATTATCGAGAATCCAGTGTGCCACACTATCGCAACTGTTGTCCCCGATAATCACATCGGCGATGCGCTTCACCTCGGGGAAGGCGTTGTCCATCGCCACGCCGATATCAGAAGACATGAGCATGGGGATATCGTTGCGATTGTCGCCAAACGCCACAACCTTGTCGGCATTGAGTTGCCTTGCGAGATTGGCGATAGCCGAAGCCTTGGTTGTTCCCTTGGCGAAAATCTCGAGGTAGCCGTTGCCGATGTTGTAGATGTCGTGATAGCACACAGCCTCACACTCCACCAGGCTCATGATGCGCTCGTAGGCGGCTTTGAGTCGCGGATATTCGCAAGTGGCGAATATGAGCAGCGGAGCACCCGAAGGGTGGGCGTCGGTGAAGTGGAATTTCTTGTATGGCGACCTGTCGCGCTCCTTTACAAACTCTGCCTCCACAGGCGACAGCACCTCGGAATGATACACCGAGAGCGAATTGCCGGTCATCGTATAAACGAACGGGTTGAAGCCTTGGCTGCGAGCGATTTCGAGGATGCTGTCGAGCACTTCGTCGGAAATCGGGTTGAGGTTGCTATAGGAGCCGGTGAAGCCGTTCCACAGCGCTGCGCCGGTCATCACCACCATCGGAATTTTTACATTCACCTTCTCGAGAAGCGGCATCACTGTGGCGGGAGTGCGCGCGGTAGCCACTGTAAACATGATATTGTGGGTCTCGATAAGGTGGTTGAGCACCGCTGCAGTCTCCTCCGACACTTTGCAGTTGTTGTCGAGCAAAGTGCCGTCGAGGTCGCTTACGAATAGGGTTCTGTCGCTCATCTTGTTATTCTTTATCGAGTATTTTCTTCACGCAATTTACAATCATCTCGGGCGGAATGCCCTTCATGCAATAGTAGTCGTTGCCGCGGCACGGCTTGTTGCCAAACACGGAGCATGGGCGGCACGACATATTGAGTTGGACGGCATTCTCTTCGTCTTGCCTCCACCCCATAAAACCGCAGTAGGGGTGTGTTGCCCCCCACACCGACACCACTTTAAGTCCTACGAGCGAAGCCATATGCATATTGGCGGAATCCATCGACACCATCACATCGCAGTGGCTCAGCAGCGAGAGTTCCTTGAGGAGTCCATAGCGTTTTCCGGCAAGCGACACCGTGCCCGGAATGGAAGATTCCCACTCCTCGAGCACATGCTGCTCGCTTCCGCCGCCACCGAGAAGGAAAACCTTGGTAGCATAGCGTTCGGCAATGGTTTTCACCACTTCGCGCATCTGCTCCACCGGATAAATCTTTCCGCGGTGCTTGGCAAAGGGAGCCACAGCCACCCACACATCGCCTTCTGCCTTGGGTGGAGTGATTTCGGCGAAATTCGCCACAGGAGCCTTGCCGCCATCAAAAAGAGAGTCGAAATGGTCGTTGCAAATCATCCCTTGGCGGTAGAACACCTCGCGATAGCGTGCTCGCGACGAGATTAGAGGGAACATACGCTTATTGTGGGCGCGAGTGAGAGCGCGCTTTCCGGCGCGCCCCTTGTCGATATGGCTCACCTTCACCCCTTTAAGCAACAAAAAGAGTGAAATGATGTAAGTGCGAAGCACCCCATGGAGGTCGATAAACGTGTCGGGGGCGAAATCGTCCGAAATCTCGCGGGAGAGCCGCCTCAATCCGCCTATCCCTCGATAGGCATTGGTATCAACACCCATCACACGCAAGTTGTCGGGTGGATTGACAAATAAAGTGGATGCAAACCCTGTGGTGAGCATCATAAAATGCTTCTTGGGATAGGTGCGACACACCGAATAGACCACAGGGATGGTCATCGCCACATCGCCCAAAGCCGAGAAACGTGAAATAAGTATTCTTTCCGATTTTCTATGGTCAGAATCACTTTTTGCCATAAAGCACCGGATTGGTATCTGGGTCGTTATACATTTTCATCTGACGATACACCTTCATATATTTTTTGCCTGCGGCGATATCGTCGAGAAGTTGGGCGATAGCGGTGCTCAAATCCACCTGTTGTTCAAGGAGCACATCGAGTTTGCCGCGGCAGCGGGCAATATGCTCCGCAGAAGCGTCGGTGCGAATCACCTCTTGTTGCATGTGGTAGATTTTCAGAGCGAGAATCGACAATCGGTCGATAGCCCACGCCGGACTTTCGGTGTTGATTGTTGCATCGGCGGCAACAGGCACATCCTTGAACTTGTCGCGGAAGAAACTGTCAATCTCCTCCACCATATCGGTGCGGTCTTGGTTACTTTTGTCGATGCGGCGTTTAAGCGAGAGAGCCTCCACCGGATCGATATCGGTAGCGCGGATGATATCCTCCATGTGCCATTGCACGGCATCAATCCAATTCTTCTTAAAAAGGCGGGCTTCGATAGAGCCATCGGGATAAGGACACTCGACAACGGCGTCGATGTTGTCGTAATTGTGGTAAAGATTTGTTGTTTCTTTGAAAATCTTATTGCAAGTATCTACAAAATTCATAAAAACAGATGTTTTTGATTAAAAAAGCAGTGTTTAAGCCTATAGATTGCAAAGATAGTGCAAACCGAACGCAATACCAAAATAAAAGCAAAGATTTTCTTTTGGCATTGCTGAGGTGCCGCCAATCTTATCCAAAGATAGTGCAAACCGAACGCAATACCAAAATAAAAGCAAAGATTTTCTTTTGAATTGCTGAGGTGCCGCCAATCTTATCTAAAGATAGTGCAAACGCTCTCCGGGCTCCTGCAAAAAAATGGTTTTTTTTTTCTTGGGATTTTTGTGAAAATATATGTAAATTTGCGAAAACTATGACTAATTCCTTAACTAATTAATAATATGAAACAGTTTTTTTAGAAGTTAACATTTTTTTGTTGCTTTGCGCGCTCAGCGTCTTGCCTGCCAAGGCGCATCAAGGCGCAGTAAATGTAGGTCACACTACATTCTACTATAATAATGTAGATGGCGGCGTGGAAATCACCTACAACTCAAATACTTTTATTAGTCTTTACTCAGGAACAATTGAAATCCCTGCAGAACTCGAAGGCAAGAAGGTAGTTGCGATTGGCTACAATGCTTTTGCCGGGTCCTCTATTGAAGATGTTACCATTCCAACCGGAGTGAAAAAAATCGATGCGAGAGCATTCGCTAATTGTCAATCCCTTCGTACGCTAACGCTTCGCACCGCTGAAATCCCCGAGGTGGCTGCTACGGCTTTTGAAGGTACATCTTTAGGTAATATTATTCTTAAGACCTATCCTCGCTATGCCGAGACATTCAACAGTCTTTGCCGAGACATCAGCAGCGGAGTTTATCGCTTTGACTATGAATTCGAGTCATCGCTGCTCACATCGGGCAAGACGA
>SFER01000005.1 GCA_004557195.1 Bacteroidales bacterium
GTTTGATGTAAAAACGGAATGATATTCAACCATATAATTGCGCCGTTATCTATCGGCTAGTTGTGGTTTGATGTAAAAACGGAATGATATTCAACCCTTATTATTATGGCAACAAAAAACGTAAAGTTGTGGTTTGATGTAAAAACGGAATGATATTCAACTATTTTCGAGTTCGCTGATGCGTTTCATCAGTTGTGGTTTGATATAAAAATGGAATGATATTCAACAGAATTGGACGCGGAAGCATTGGAAAGCAAGTTGTGGTTTGATGTAAAAATGGAATGATATTCAACTATAACACTCAGGGCGATTGTGTTCCCATTGTTGTGGTTTGATGTAAAAATGGAATGATTTGTTAGTTTTCATAATGAAAAGATTTAAATGTTAGACAGTGGGTGGCAGGTTGTGAAACCAGCCACCTTTTTGGAGGATTGGGCATGGTTTTACTCGACAAATACATAAGATAGGCGGCACTCGGGATAACAAAATTAAAAACTCCGTTTTTATTTTGATTCTCCTCTCATTTGCACTATCTTTGGATAAGATAGGCTGCACTCGGGATAACAAAATTAAAAACTTCGTTTTTATTTTGTTTCTCCCCTCATTTGCACTATCTTTGCATATCAAACTCTATAACTATGAAATTTAAGACTCTTATGCTCTCTATCGCTCTTGCCGGAACTCTGAGCGCCGGCGCAAGTGAAGTTATCGCCCACCGCGGAAACTGGAAGACTCCGGGTGCGTATCAAAACACTATCGCTGCCCTCGTGGCTTCGGACTCTACGGCTTATTATGGCTCGGAATTTGACGTGTGGCTCACTGCCGACAACCAACTTGTGGTGCACCACGACGACAAGGCTTACGGCACCGATGTGATGATTCAGGACGCTGCGCGCGCCGATTTTGCCGATGTGCGTCTGCCCAACGGCGAGGCGATTCCATCGCTCGCCAATTTCCTCGCCGCTGCCCAGAAGACCCGGGTGAAGTTGATTTTTGAATTGAAGCCGCATCGCGACGCGGCACGCGAACGTGAGGCTGTGAGCCGCTCGATTGAACTGCTCAAGCGCTACGGTTTGCTGGAGCGCACCGAGTTTATCACGTTCTCGAAGAATGCGCTTCTGGAATTTATCCGCCTGAGCGACCGTCCGGCATACTACCTCAACGGCGAGATGACTCCTGCCGAACTCAAGGAGGTGGGCGCTGCGGGTGCCGACTATCACCACAGTGTGTTCAAGGCTCATCCCGAATGGATTGAGGAGTGCCACAAGTTGGGGATGAAGGTGAACGCGTGGACTGTTGATAAGGATGAGGATATTAGATGGTGTATCGACAACGGCGTGGATTTCATCACCACAAATGTACCGTTCAAGGTGCGCGAAATGATTGACAAATAACAAAAACTGATAAGCAAGATGCCACGTTTTTCGGTGATAGTGCCGGTGTATAACAGGATTGGCGAGGTGGAGGATTTGCTCAAGAGCCTCGCGGAGCAATCGTGCAAGGATTTTGAGGTGGTGCTGGTGGAGGATGGCTCCACCGAGCGCTGCGACCAAGTGGCGCGGAAATATGCCGAGAAGGTAGATGTGAAATATTTCTACAAGGAGAATGAGGGGCGTAGCATAGCCCGAAACTATGGGCTGGAACGCGCCGCTGGCGACTATTTCGTGTTTTTCGACAGCGACTGCGTGATTCCGCCCGACTATTTCGCCACCTTGTCGCGATGCCTCGATGAGAATCCGCTCGACTGCTTCGGAGGTCCCGACGCTGCCCACGATTCGTTCACCGATATGCAGAAAGCCATCAATTTCTCGATGACGGCGTTTCTCACCACCGGCGGAATACGCGGCGGGCGAGTGCAACTCGAGAAATTCGTGCCGCGCACTTTCAATATGGGCTATTCGCGGAAAGTGTGGGAGACGGTGGGCGGATTTCGCGAGATGTTCAGCGAAGACATCGACATGAGCACCCGGGTGAGGAAGGCAGGGTTCAGCATCGGACTTGTGCGCGAGGCTTACGTGTATCACAAGCGGCGGGTGAACCTGCGGCTGTTTGCGCGGCAGATTTATGTGTTCGGCATGTCGCGCATCACGCTCTATCTGCTCTATCCCGAATCGCTGAAGATTGTGCATTGGTTGCCGGCAGTTTTCGTGCTCGGCACCACTGCGATGATTTTGCTATCGATATTTTGGAATGTGTGGGCGATAGCGCCGCTTGTGGCATATCTGCTCGCGCTGTTTGCCACCGCACTCGCCTCGACCCGGAGCCTCAAAATCGCCTGCATGGGCGTGGTTGCCGCTGTGGTGCAACTCGGTGGCTACGGCATCGGCTTCCTCAAGGCATTCACATGGAAAGTGCTTCTCCGCCACGGCAGAAATATCGAGGAAGAGGTGGAGATGCGACGCGGAAAATAGGCTCACGACTATGGCAATTATAAAACACGACGAGACTCCCCTACCCCAAGGTCCTGCCATGAAAGACATGGCAGAGGACTTGCGCCCGCGCGAAAAGGCTTTGCGCTACGGCTTCGGCACGCTCGCCAAGCACGAACTGCTAGCCATCATCATTGGCGGCGGCACCGTGGGCGAATCGGTGCTCTCGCTGTCGCAACGCATCCTCGCCGACAATGACAACCGCTTCGATGTGCTCATACGCAAGTCGGTTGCCGAACTTGTGAAGACCTACCGCGGTGTGGGCGAGGCAAAGGCTGTGGCAATCCTTGCCGCCGCCAACATCGGACGCATTTTCGGCGAAGAACTCGACAATCCGCGCGAGGCGCAGCAAATGAACTCGAGCGAAAAGGTGTTCTCGCTCATGCGACATGTGGTGGGAAATCGCAATGTGGAGGAATTTTGGATAATCACACTGTCGAGAAGCCTCAAAGTGATAAACTTGCACCGTGTGAGCATGGGAGGGGTGGCAAACACCCTCGTGGATAAGCGAGTGCTGTTCAACTATGCAGTCGCCGACCTCGCAAGCGCCATAATCCTCTGCCACAACCACCCGTCGGGGGCGATAAAGCCGAGCATCGAGGACCGCAACCTCACGCGCGCCATTGTTGAAGCCGGGAAATTGCTCGACATCCAAGTACTCGACCACATTATCGTCGGAGACAACAAATATTACAGTTTCAAAGACGAAGGCGACATGTAATCGGCGCCTTCATCGAGAGAGATTTATGCTTTATGAAAAGATTTTTGCTTAGTATAGTTTTGCTGGTGGCGGTGATAGGCGGCGGACGCCTGCTCCTCGACTGGCTTATCGGTCCGGCTCACACGCTATCGGTTGCCGCACTGCCTGTTGAAGACACCTTTGGCAGTGGCACACCCGCAGACACAGCGTGCGACAGCATCACGGCGCCGGCGCTTGAGCACGACAGCATCGATTAGAACGGCGTGGGCTGCTCGCCAGGCTGCTGAACAAGGAAATCGGGCGTGTCGGAAGAGGCAGGCTGCTGAGTGCCCACTTCAAGGTTCTGGGGCTGCACCGCCTTGTTGAGTTTCGACTCAAAAGTGCTTTGAATCACATCGAAATCCTCCGACCAGTTTTCAAAACGAGCGAATTTGGCACGGAATCGCATATTCACATCGTCGGTGCTACCGCTACGGTGCTTGGCGATAATGAACTCGGCAAGTCCGCGGATATCCTTGCCATCGGCATCCAGTCCGGAGCGAGTGTAATACTCGGGTCGGTGGATGAAGCACACGATATCGGCATCCTGCTCGATAGCACCCGACTCACGGAGGTCGGAAAGTTGCGGGCGCTTGCTCTGCTTGCCATCGCCGGTGTTGTTCTCAACGCGGCGGTTGAGCTGCGAGAGCGCGATGATGGGGATGTTAAGCTCCTTGGCGAGCTGCTTGAGCGAACGCGAAATCATACTCACCTCCTGCTCGCGCGAGCCGAATTTCATGCCCGAGGCATTCATAAGTTGCAAGTAGTCGATGATGATAATCTTCACCTTATGCTCGCGCACGAGACGGCGAGCCTTGGTGCGGAGTTCGAAAACCGAGAGGCTCGGAGTGTCATCGATAAAGAGTGGCGCGCCGTTGAGCGCAGAGATGCGTGTGGTGAGTTGCGACCATTCGGGGTCGGAGAGGCGACCGCTACGAATCTTCTCGCCCTCGAGTTCGCACACATTACAGATAAGGCGGTTAACGAGCTGCAACTTGCTCATTTCGAGCGAGAACACAGCCACGGGAGTATTGTAATCCACAGCCATATTCTTAGCCATGGAGAGCACAAACGCAGTTTTACCCATAGCCGGACGCGCGGCAATGATAATGAGGTCGCTCGGCTGCCAACCCGAAGTGATTTTGTCCAAATCGTGGTATCCGGTGGCAAGGCCGCTCAGACCGCTGTCGCGCTTGGAAGCGATGGTGATTTGATTGAGCGCCTCCTGAATAACGGGGTCGATTTGCGTAACATCGCGCTTGATATTGCGCTGGGAAATCTCGAAGAGTTTCCCCTCAGCCTCCTGGAGCAGGTCATCGACATCGTTCGACTCGTCGAAAGCCTTGCTCTGCACCATCGAACTGAAGGAAATCAACTCGCGGGCAAGATATTTCTGAGCCACAATACGCGCGTGATACTCGACGTGGGCAGCCGAAGCCACACGACTTGTAAGCTCGGCAATACGGGCGGCGCCGCCCACCTCGTCGATAGTTCCGTTGGCGCGGAGCTGCTCCACCACGGTGAGCATATCGATGGGTCGCTGCGACACACCGAGAGCCACGATAGCCTCGTAGATTTTCTGGTTTTTAGGCTCGTAGAAGCACTCGGGGCGCAGGATGTCGCACACGGCGACATAGGCGTCGCGCTCGAGCATAAGAGCACCGAGCACAGCCTCCTCCACCTCGAGGTCTTGCGGCTGCATTTTCCCGAGTTCCGACACCTGGGGGACATAAATCACCTTGTCCTTTTTGGCTTTATTTGATGTTGTTGCGTTTCCTTCCATTGTGTAGCACTTTTACAAAGTGCAAAATTAGTGAAAAGCACGGCGGTTACAAAATAAAACGGCTACTACTTATCAAAAGTTTTCAAATCATTTGTTAACAACCCTATCGGAAGGGAGGGCGAAATTGTAGTTGCACGGGATTACGAGACGGCTCTCCCATTCGGTGGCATCGGCTTTGGGACCATACTCAAAGACGATTTTGTTGTGGTTGCTATCATTGAGAATCTCGATAGTGCGGCAGATAATCTTGATGCCGGTGTGAGTGCCGAAAACATTCTCCTGCGGCTTGATGTTTCCGTTGTTCACAATGCTGATGATATTGCTCACACCATCGGTCTCGACATAAATGTATAGCTTCTTGTCGCCATGATATCCGCGCAAGCCATGCTTCAAGGCATTCTCGACGAGAATCTGCACCATCATCGAGGGAATCTCGATTTTCGTGGTGTCGCAACCGGGAGAAACCAACTTGCGGTAGTCGAAGTTACTGCCCAAGGCAGGCGCCTCGTTGGCACAATAGTAGTCGATAAACTGAAACTCCTCGGCGAGGCTGATGCAATAGCGGTCGCACAATTCGAGATTCTTCTGGAGCAACACGATGAGATTGGCGAGGTTTTCGCTCGGTGTCTCGCGCGATAGGATATTGAAAATGAAGTGAGGCGAAATGCGGTTGCGGATATTCTCAAGCTGGAGCGAGATGAGATTGGCACTCTCCTTCATCCGCTCCATTTTCAAGTGGCGCAATCGGAGTTTGGAAGTGAGAATGACAGCCACGACGAGCAAAATCAGCGAGATAGAGATGGAAATGATAAGGATTTTGAGGTTGGTAACCTGCTTCTCGCGGGCAGCAATCACCATATTGCGATGCAGCAAAGTGGTGTCTTGGGTGTAGCGCATCTTGTATTCCGCGATGAGATTGGCATCGGTGGTGTTTTTTATAGAATCGCTCCAAGCAGTAGCCTGCACGAGGTTGTCGTAGGCACGACGATAGTCGCCCACCATGAGGAAATAACGCTCCAGGCGGCGGTGATACAGCTCGTTATATTGCGGGCGATTAGGGGGATAGGCGGCGATACTTTTGAAAATGGAGTGAGCACCGGCAATATCGCCTTTGCGCAACAGCAAGTCGGCTTTGAGCGACAAGAAGTTGAACATCTGCTCCGAGAAGGAGTTGTCCTTGAAATAGTTGTCGGCGCGGGAGATATACACCTCGGCAGAATCGATATTCCCCATGAGCATCGACACCTCGCCGATATTGGCATCTACCACAGCCTGCATTTCGGGATTTTGGAACTCGCTCACTATCTGGTCGGCGCGCTTGAAATATTCGAGAGCGCGGGGATACTGCTTCTGCTGATAGCAGCAGTTGCCGCGGTTGTTGAGATAGAAATATTGAGCCTGGGCATCGGCTCCGGCAAAAAGGGAGTCGGCATCATCGAAATAGCTCTCGGCAAGCGGGAAATTGTGCAAGTCGGCGTAGGCGCAGCCAAGCCCTGCGAGAATCGAGAATCGGGGCGAGTCGATATTGAGAGAATCGCAGAGGAACAGAGCGCGACGGTAATATTTAGCTGTGAGAGCGAACTTGCCATCGTGCTGGCATTGGTCGGCAAGGTTCACGCATGTGTAAATCATCGACTCCGGGCTACCGGAACGCCCCAACGCCTCGATGGCTCGGAGATAATAGACCGCAGCCGAATCCACCTTGCCGCGGAACTGAACATCGGTGATAGCGCGATGGTTCCAAAATGTGCCTTTCAGCTTGAAAAAGTCGTGGGAGGCATTATCGGGGAAATCGGAGAGGAAACGCCCCACCGAATCATGGATGGCAAAACAACGGGCGGTGTCTCCGGCATTGGCATAGGCAACGGCACGGAACAGGTCGATATAGCGTTGTGCAACAGCATCGGTAATCGTAGCCCGGGCGCTGTCAAACCTGGCGGCAGCCTGCAACGGCTCGGTGAAAATTGCCACATTGTTATCGGCGACCACATTTTGCGACACAAGGAAGTCGGGATTAGCATTGTCGGAGTCGTGAGAGCAACTGCCGGCAATGAGTATCGACAATATAAGGGCAGCAGCCCATAAAGCTGCACAAAACCTGGTGTATTTCATATTTCTTAGCTACTTAATCTATTAATCTACTTAAATTAAATTGAAGATTTTTTGCAACTTGGCACGGAAAGTTCTCCCCACAAGCACATCATCGTTGTTGAACGGAGGGAAAAGTGTGCATTTGTTGCCTGTAATGAGAGTGAGATAACGTGTATTTACAATATAAGATTGATGAGTTTGCACGAAACTTTTGCTGAAACCGAGAATCTGCTCGGCACGGATACTCTTGCGAAGCTGCACGAAACTGCCATCGATGATGGCAATCTCCCACACTCGGCGCTGCGAACTATATCGGAAATAGCCCACCTCACGGGGACGCACGATGCGCACCTCGTTAAGCGGAGTCAATACGGCAAAACTATCTTCATCGCCACACAATTCGCCCAGAATCAATTCGCCGGGCAACGATGAAATGTGCTTTTGCTGCACTGAGTGGCGATAGCGCTGTATCACCTTGTCGAGTTCGTTGGGGAGCACCGGTTTTAGCAGGTAGTCGTCTTCGTCGCGTGCAAAAGCATCGCTACTGTGAGAGCCGTAATATCCGGTAAACACCACCACATAGGTGCTGCCGAGGCAAGCCCTCATTTCTTCAATCAAATCGAGACCTGAGCCATCAGGGAGTTCTATATCTACAAAAATAATATCGGGGCACACATCCCCTATTTTTTGTTTCGCTTCTTCTATTGTCGTAGCAGTCCAGACATTCACAAAATCGGGATAGTCGATAATCTCTTTTACGAGATTAGCCATGGCAGCCACATCATCATCCACTATAGCGAAACGAGCTTTTGTGTCCATACTTAATAGAAATAAAATATAAAATAGTTGTCATTATTAAGCAAAGTTACAAAAAGTTTACCTAATTTGCAACAGCAAAATAACGAATGCGATTATATGGCTTTAATTTGAGACTATTTGTAGGTTATAGGCGTTTAAACGAATGGTACTCTTAAATGAAAGCGGCGACTCCATCGGGTGGAACCGCCGCCGGATATCATCAAGTTAAATATTACCTCACGCGGTTTACATAACTGCCATCGCGAGTATCAATTTCGATTGTCTCACCGATATTGATGAACAAAGGCACTCGCACTGTAGCACCCGACTCCACGGTAGCGGGCTTCAAAGTGTTGGTTGCGGTATCACCCTTGAGACCGGGTTCGGTGTATGTAATCTTCATTTGCACCTTGGTAGGAACGTCGGCATAGAGGACAGTCTCGGAAGAAGCATCAGAAACCACTTCGACAATCATACCCTCGAGGAGGAAGTCAACGCCGTTGATGAGGTCGTGGGCGATGGGTATTTGGTCGAAAGTTTCTTGATTCATGAACATATAGTCATCACCTTCTTTATAAAGATATTGGTGAGGACGACGCTCAACGCGCACATCTTCGAGTTTTTCACCGATGTTGAAACGGCGCTCGAGGACGTAACCGTTAACCACGTCTTTCAATTTGGTACGCATAAAAGTGTTACCTTTACCGGGCTTTACATGCAAGAAATCGATGCAGAAATAGAGCTTGCCATCCATTCTGATGCAAGTGCCGATTTTAATGTCTTGGGCATTAATCATATCTATCTATTTATAGTTTAAGAAAAAAATATCGAGTTTTACGCTGCAAAATTACTGCTTTTTGTCAAAAAACACAAAAAGTTTAGAGATAAAATGCACATTCGTTTTGTTTATTTCAAAAAAGTGAGTAATTTTGCAGTCCGAAAACAAAGAAAATAATAACAAATAAAAATAAAAGGCAATGAAAAGAACATTCCAACCTTCAAACAGAAAAAGAGTGAACAAACACGGTTTCCGCGAAAGAATGGCAACAGCCGATGGTCGCAAAGTATTGGCACGTCGCCGCGCTAAAGGTCGTGTTCGTCTCACCGTAAGCGACAGTGTTCGTCGATAATTGCAATTAGCAGTTATCCCCAACCGCCGGCTTCTGTCAGCGGTTTTTTTTGTATCCAAGCAGAAACTCCTCCGAAATCGGGATTTGAGGAATAGATTTCGCCGTAACTTTATACCACAATTGTAATTTTTAGTTTTATGATGTCAATTTCGGGGCTTGCCGTTGAGTTTTCAGGCACTACCCTATTCAGCGATATTTCTTTTGTAATCAACGACAACGACCGCATCGCCCTCATGGGGAAAAACGGAGCGGGAAAATCTACAATGCTCAAAATCCTGGCAGGAGTGAGACAGCCCACACGCGGCTCGGTGTCGGTTCCGGCAGACTACACTGTGGCTTACTTGCCCCAGCACCTGCTCACCAACGACTCCCGCACGGTGTTTGAGGAGGCGTCGCAGGCATTTGCCCACCTTTTCGAGATGGAGCAACGAATCAACACCCTCAACGATTTGCTCGCCACTCGCACCGACTACGAGAGCGAGGAATACATGCAGATTATCGAGGAGGTTACCTCACTTGGTGAGAAATACTACGCCATCGACCTCACTCACTACGAGGAGGATGTGGAGAAGATTCTTTTGGGTCTCGGCTTCACAAGAGAGGATTTCAACCGCCCCACCTCGGAATTTTCGGGCGGATGGCGTATGCGCATCGAACTTGCGAAGATGCTGCTCAAAAAGCCCGACTTACTTCTACTCGACGAGCCTACCAACCATCTCGACATCGAGTCGATTCAATGGCTCGAGGACTTCCTCATCGCCTCGGGGAAGGCGGTGGTGCTGATTTCGCACGACCGGGCGTTTGTCGATCATGTTACCACACGCACTATCGAAGTGACGATGGGCAAAATCTATGACTACAAAGTGCCATACTCGCAATATCTCCAACTTCGTGCCGAGCGCAGAGAGCAACAACTCAAGAAATATGAGGAGCAGCAGAAGATGATTGCCGAGACACGACAATTCATCGAGCGCTTCAAGGGGACCTACTCCAAAACGCTGCAAGTGCAGTCGAGAGTGAAAATGCTTGAGAAACTGCAACTTGTAGAAGTGGATGAGGAGGACAACTCGGCATTGAGGCTCAAGTTTCCACCGGCACCGCGCTCGGGCAACTACCCGGTGATAGCCTCGGAAGTCGGCAAAAGCTATGGCGACAAAACCGTGTTCTCCGGAGCCGAATTCACCATCGAGCGTGGTCAGAAAATCGCATTTGTCGGGAAGAACGGCGAAGGAAAATCCACACTTGTGAAGTGTATCATGGGTGAAATCCCCCACGATGGCACAATCACCATCGGACACAATGTGAAGATAGGCTATTTTGCCCAAAACTCCGCTTCGCTACTCGATGAGTCGCTCACCGTGTTCCAGACAATCGACGATATAGCTCAAGGCGAGATTCGCAACAAAATCAAGGACTTGCTCGGCGCGTTTATGTTTGGCGGCGAAGAGAGCGCAAAGCCGGTGAAAGTGCTGTCGGGAGGCGAGAGAACACGTCTCGCCATTCTCAAACTGCTGCTTGAGCCTGTCAACTTGCTTATTCTCGACGAACCTACCAACCACCTCGACATGCGCAGCAAGGATGTGCTGAAACAGGCACTTATCGACTTCGATGGCACCGTGATTCTGGTGTCGCACGACCGCGACTTCCTCGACGGACTCGTAAAGAACATTTACCACTTTGGCGGTGGAAAGGTTACGCTCCACCTCGAAGGAATCAAGGAATTCATGCAGCGCAAGCACCTGGAGAACCTGCGCGAACTCGAGCGTTAGACAATAAGGTTGCGCTTGTATTCTTTTATCACCGCAGCAAACTCGAGCCAATAGCGTTCCGCCTTGATTTCGCCCACGCCTTGCACTTCGAGAAACTCACCCTTGGTTACAGGCATCAAAGACGCCATCTCTTGCAATGTCTTGTCACTGAAGATAACGTAGGCAGGCACACCAAGCCGCGAAGCGATTGAGGCACGAGTGGAACGCAACTTCTCGAAGAGTGTTGGCTGAGCACGATGCGGTTTTGCCGACTTTTCTCCACCTTTAGCCTTCTTCTTGGCGGCTGTCGGTTCCTCAGGCTCGGTGAGCATCACAGGCTTTCCGCGCAACACTTCACGCCCGTAATCCGACACACGAAGATGGTTCCCGTCATCGTAGGCAATCTCGATAAGCCCCATCTGCAAGAATTGGAGCATATAGGAAGTCCATTGGCGGAATGTGGAACCGCGCCCCACCCCAAAGGTCTTAATCTTGTCGTATCCCTTAGCGGCTATGTCGGCACGGCGAGAACCGCGGAGGATATCCACCACCATATTCATTCCCACCTGCTCGCCACAACGCACGATTGCGCTCAATGCCATTTGTGCAAATTCCGTGCCATTGAAACGCTTTGGCGGATTCTTGCACACATCGCAGTTGCCGCAATCATGGTCGAAACGCTCATTGAAATAACTGAGCAGGATGCGCCTGCGGCACACTGTAGATTCGGCATATTCCTCCATCCTCTGCAGTTTCTCGTTGTTGATGAGTTTCTGCCCCGATTCGGCGATAAACGATGTGAGGGTGATTACATCGGCATAGGAGTAGAACATATAAGTGTCGGCTTCGGCGCCGTCGCGTCCCGCACGACCTATCTCCTGATAATAACTTTCCATGTTCTTGGGCATGTTGTAGTGAATCACCCAGCGGATGTTGCTTTTGTTAATCCCCATACCGAAGGCGATTGTAGCCACGATGATAGGAATCTCATCGTTGAGAAACTTGCGCTGCACCTCCTCGCGAGTGTTCGACGACAGTCCGGCATGATAGCAGGCAGCATTGTAGCCCAGGCGACGGAGCGATTCGGCAACGTTTTCGGTGCTTTTGCGGCTCAAGCAGTAGATGATGCCGCTGTCGCCGTGATGAGAATCTATGATATCGACAATCTTGGACAATTTCCTCTTAGAGGTGTAGTTGCTGAGCACATTCAAGGAGAGATTGGGACGATCGAACGACGAAATGAACACTTGCGGGTCGTGAAGCCCTAATTGAGTTGAGATGTCGCCGCGAGTAATCTTGTCGGCAGTGGCGGTGAGCGCCATCACCGGCACATTAGGGAACCGCGCCTTGAGAAGGGAGAGTTTGGTGTATTCCGGGCGGAAATCATGTCCCCACTGCGAAATGCAGTGCGCCTCGTCGATTGCGATGAAACTAATGAGCATGTCTTTCGACCACTGCCCCATGTCGGCGAGCAATCGCTCGGGAGAAATGTAGAGCAACTTGATTTTGCGGGCAAAAACCGCATCCATAATCGAACGGTTCTCATCGTCGCTCTGCATGCTGTTGATTGCCGCTGCAGGGATTCCCATAGCCTGGAGCGCATCCACCTGGTCTTTCATGAGCGAAAGAAGCGGAGACACCACAATGGAGCATCCGTCGAGCATCAGCGACGGCATCTGATAGCAGAGCGATTTCCCGCCGCCGGTGGGCATCAGCACCACGCAATCTCGCCCCTGCAACGCACACTCTATCGCGTTCCACTGCATAGGATAGAAACTATCGTAGCCGTAGAACCTTTTGAGAAGCGACAATGCCACCTTCTTGGCAGTGACAGGATTATAGGATTGGTTAGAAGGCATTTTTCTCCCCTTTTATGGCATTAAACACGGTGAGGAAGATTATCTTGAAATCGAGAGCGAGATTCCAGTTTTCGGCATACCAAACATCATACTCGACACGTTTCTGCATTTGCCACAACTCCTTGGTCTGCCCGCGATAGCCATTCACCTGCGCCCATCCGGTGATACCCGGCTTGATGATGTGGCGCATCATGTATTTGTCGATGAGTTTGCTATAATCTTCGGTGTGCTTAATCATGTGGGGACGCGGACCCACCACCGACATATCGCCGCGGAGCACATTGAAGAACTGCGGCAACTCGTCGATGCTCGTCTTGCGGAGAAAGTCTCCCACACGAGTTTTGCGGGGATCGTTTTTCGATGCTTGCATCGTGTCGCTATCCTTATTCACGCGCATTGTGCGGAACTTGTAGCAGGTAAATTCCTTGCCGCGATAGCCGGTGCGCTTCTGCTTGAAGAAAATCGGACCGGGCGATGACACCTTGATGGCTATTGCCACCGGGATGAGCACCAACGGAGAAAAAATCATCACCACAAGAGAGAAGAGGATGTCGAAAGCGCGCTTGATGACACGGTTCTGGAGCCTGGAGAGCGGATTGGGTCGCAGCGACAAAGCCGGAAGCGAGCCGATGGTGTGCAGCTCGAATTGTCGAATAAGTTTCGGACCGATAACCGGGACGAAATAGAAATCGACGGCATTGTTTTCGGCAACCTTTATGAGTTTATCCACCAAATCGTTGTCGATGCTGGGCATAGTGCAGAACATTTCATCCACAGGATGCTTGCGCACATATTCCTCCACATCGTCAACAGTACCGCGATAGTCTTTGATTGACTTGGCATATTTCTTATCGTCGAAGAAACCGAGCACGCGATAGCCATATCCGGCATCGCTGAGCATCTCCTCAAGAAGTTTAACCCCCATCGAGCCACCGCCGATGATAATCACGCGACGGAAGTTGTAGCCATGCTTGCGATAGAGTTTAACCGCCTTTCTCGACATGAGCCACCACACGGCAATCACCGCCAGGAAGAGCAGATAGAAGCGCCACATTACCGCCATGGGCATATCGCCATCGACAAGCACCGTGGTCATCGCAATGGAAACAATGGTATAAACCAGCACCATGTTCACCGAGCGGAGCAGAATCTTGTCGGCATAGATAATGCGTTGGGAATGGATGTCGGAGAAGAAAAATACCGTTAAGAGATACGACAAATTGAGCACCAACAGCGATTTGGTGTTGAAAAACACCTCGGGAGAGCCGTTGTACCAGAAAAAGAGTGAAAAATAAACCAAATTGAGCAATAGCACATCGACGCATGTGATAGCGCTGCGCATAAACCGCCCATATCGAGTTTTTCTTTCCATAGTAAGTTTATAATCACCGCCTTAATCGAAATTCCGACCAAGGCGGTGGTGTATTTGTTACAAACCGAGACAGATTAATCCATCTTGGCATCAATCATTTTAACCTTATTCTCGAGTTCAACAAGTTCTTCTTTGATTTTCACGATTTTGCGTTCCATATCTTTGAGGAGCGAATTGCCGGTCTTGGATTTGGCTTCAAAGAAGAGCATATTTGTCTCATAAGTTTTCAATTCTTCGCGTTTAGCCTCGTAAGCTCTCATGAGGCGCTCGCGCTCGCGATACAATTTGTCGCTGTCGGAAGAGATTTTGTCGATCGACTTCTCATAGTTTGCCATGCGAGAGTGAGTCTCACGGAGGTCGAACTTATCGTTCACCACCTTGACAACAGCCTGGAATTCGTTGTAGGCATTGTCTTTCTCCTTGAACGGAACGTGTCCCACTTCGCGCCATTGCTTGATGAGTTCCTTAACTTTAGCCTTTCCTTCGGGAGTAACCTCACCCTCGGCGAGAGCCTTGAGTTGAGCCACGATTTCGCGCTTGGTTTCAAGGTTGGCGTGTTCGGTCTTGCGAGTGCTTGAAGTGTTCTTCTCCTTCTCGGCGAAGAAGTGGTTGCAAGCATCGAGGAAACGGCGCCACACGGCATCGCTATGTTTTTTCAACACCGGACCTACGGTTTTCCATTCCTTGTGGAGCTCGTTGATTTCCTGAGTTGTCTTTTTCCAGTCGGTGCTATTCATAAGAGCCTCGGCTCGCTCGCAGAGAGCGATTTTCTTTTCGAGATTACGAGCGGCAGCCTCTTTCATCGACTTGAAGAACTCAGCCTTGCGAGCAAAGAATTCATCGCAAGTTTTGCGGAAACGGGCAAACAAAGCGGCATTCACGGCACGAGCGGCAAAGCCGATTTTGCGCCATTCCTCTTGCAGCTGCTTGATTTGCTCGGTAGCCTCGTCCCAAGCAGCATAGGTGGCGAGAGTGTTCGTATCGATAGCCTCGATGCGCTCGCAGAGAGCGGTTTTGGCTGTCTCGTTCTCTTTTTCCTTCTCTTTGCGATTCTCGAAGAAGGCTTGATATTTCTTATTAATAGAGGTGGAGATTTCTTTGAAACGATTCCATACCTCCTCGCGAATTTCGGGAGCGATAGGACCTATTTCGCGCCATTCGTTGTGCAAATTCTGCAGTTTGCGGAAGGCGTCAACCACATCGCCGAGGGTGTCGAGTTCGGCAGCCTGCTTGATGAGTTCCTCCTTAGCCTCAAGGTTTTTCTTGAAGTCGTAATCGCGGAGGTCCTTGTTGATTTTGAGCAAGTCGTAGAAATTCTCGGTGAGTTGTTGATATGTTTTCCACAAAGAAGTAACGGTTTCGGCGGGGGTGTCGCCCACAGCCTTGAAATCCTGTTGCAACTGTTGGAATTTGTTATATTGGCGATTCACATTATCGACATCGGCGATTAGGGTGCGCATTTCGTCGAGAATGGCATTCTTTTTCTCGAGATTGGCTTGTTTTTCAGCCTCGATAGCGGCGAGTTGCTCGGCACGAAGTTCCTTGTACTTGGCAAGGAGTTCTTTCATTTTAATCTCGGCGGCATCGTCCATTACGGCAAAAGCAGCTTCTTCGTTTCCTTTGTCAAGGAATGCCTGTTTCTCGACCTCAATTTCTTTTTTACGGATAGCAGCGAAAGCATTCTTGAGGCGCGTAACGGCATCTTTCACCTGGTCGGGCTTCTCCTGAAGGAGTTTTTCCATTTCAGCCACGATTTCATCCTTTGACAAATCGATAGTCGCAATCTGACCTTGGGGTTCTTCGGCATTTTCGTCAACAGAATCCACATTTTCAGTAATCTCTAATTCGTCGGCAGCCGACGAATTGTTTAGGGTAGCATCTGCTTCTTGCAATTCAAGAGCATCTGATTTTTTAGGCATTTCCATATCAAGTTGTTTTAAAGTTTATTGGCATCGGCGCGCGACACCACACAATTATTTGTCAAAAATACAAAAATAATTATACGAAAGCAATAATTCCGAAAGAAAAACTGCAAAAAAGTTCAAAAAAGAAGAATAAATCGGATGTTTTGAGCAAAAAAGAGGGCTATCAGGCATCGGGTCCGTAATGGAGAGCGCTGCAATTGGAGGGGGTGAAGATGTTGCGGGCAACGCGCATAATGTCGCGAGGCGACACAGCCCGATAGCGGTCAATCTCGGTGTTGAGGCTGTCGGCATTGCCGAGGAAAGCGTAATAAGCGAGTTTTTGCGCCAAATCTTTAATGCCGAGGCACGCCATCTTCTCGCGCGACTCCCACTTGTTGACACACTTCTCAAGTTCGTCCTCCTCCACCCCGTCGTTGACGAGGGCTGCAAGTTGTGCGTCGATGGCATCGTTGGCTTCCTTCCAATCGACACCCGGCATGAGCACACACGACACGGTGAACAAACCGGGGTCGTAGCTACCCCAGATGGCAGCATCGGCGCTGGCGAAAAGTCCGCTTTCGGCAACAAGATTGCGGTAGAATCGCGAAGACTTGCCGTTGGCAAGGATATCGCTCACGAGGTCGCAGGCGATATAATCGCTGTCGAGGGCGGCACACATTTTATATCCGCGGTAAATCACATTCTGCGGCACATCTTTCGATACGCTCTCGAAACGGAAATCGGTCTGCTGCGGCTCGGCAGGGATTGGCGCAGAGGAGACCTCGCGGCGAGGGATGTCACCAAACCACTTCCGGGCAAGAGCGAAAACCTCATCGGCTTTCACGTTGCCCACCACGCTGAGGATGGCGTTGTTGGGGGCATAATTGCTGTAGAAAAACTCTTTGACCTGCTCCATTTCGGCGCGGGCGATGTGCTCGGGCACGAGTCCGATTACAGGCCAGCGATACGGGTGGGTTTTGAACGCCATTCGGCGGATAATGTGCCCCAACTCGCCATAAGGCTGGTTGAGCACACGTTCCTTGAATTCCTCAATCACCACATTGCGTTGCACTTCGAGGCTTTGAGGGGTGAATGCAAGGCATCGCATACGGTCGCTTTCGAGGCAGAATGCAGTCTCGATATTGCAAGCGGGCAACACCTCGTAGAAGTTTGTAATGTCGTTGCTGGTCCAGGCGTTGCTCTCACCACCGGCGATATGGAGCGCGCGGTCGAAATCGGGCACATTCACCGAACCGCCAAACATCAAATGCTCGAAAAGATGGGCAAAGCCGGTGAGCGAGGGGGACTCGTTGCGCGCCCCCACCTTGTAGATGATGTTGACAGCCACCATAGCGGTGGAAGGCACTTCGATATGAAGCACCTCCAGACCGTTATCGAGAATGTTACGATTTATTGCAAACACCTGAGTGAGAAGTTATTTCAGAACGACACCGAGGATGCGGATATCCTCTTTCGGGCGGTCGTTGCGGTCGGTAGCAACACTTTGGATTTTCTCCACAACATCCATTCCGGCAACCACTTCGCCAAAGACGGTGTAAGCGCCATCGAGGTGAGGCGTTCCGCCCACGGTGCTGTATGCCTCGACCATTTCGGGGGTCATAGCAGTGGGATTGGCGGCATATTCAGCCTCGGTTTCGGCAATGAGTTTTTGGCGGATTTCCTCCATTGCAGCGGTGTCGCCTTTGATGTTGAGTTTCATGAGTTCCTTGCGATGAGGAGCGACAAGGCGCTGGAAAATCGCTTGCTTTGCGTTCATTTCCATCTGTTGCGCCATTTGTTGCAACTGAGGCATGTTATACACTTTGCCTGTAACAATATAGAACTGCGAACCCGAAGAGCGACGCTCGGGATTTACCTGGTCGGCAGTGCGCGCTGCAGCGAGGACACCTTTTTTATGATAAAAGCGGGGATATACAATCTCGGCAGGGACTGTGTATCCGGGGTCTCCGGTGCCAAGCATCTGCCCGGGAGCGGCATTTTTCGAGTTGCCATCGCCGGTCTGCACCATGAAATCTTTGATTACGCGGTGGAAGAGCACGCCTTCGTAGTATTTTTCCTGCACGAGTTTTATGAAGTTATCGCGGTGTTGGGGAGTTTCGTTGTATAGCACCACCTCGATATCACCGAGCGATGTGGTAATCACGGCATGAGTGAGAGAATCGTTCATATTGTCTTGAATATTATTTTTTGCGTTAATACCTTGGGTAGAGCCCAACATAATGAATATGGCTATCGTCGAGAGAGCCAAAAGGATGCGACTGCCTGTAGTCATCTTGCATCAAATTCCCACAGCCGGGAACATACGTTTGTAGATGCGGCGGAAATTGTCGTCGGTAGCCTGAAGTTCAGCCACACGAGAGGCGTAATCAACGCCCCAAATCGATGTGAGGAGGTCGCCGATGTATTTACGCTCGCGGTCGCGGTCGATAGCCCCCTTAATGAGAGTGTCGATAGCCTTGGAGAAGCGATTTGAGTCGATAGCAAAAAGATAACGGGCAGTGCTCACGGCAAACTGCCCTGATTTATCGGAATTGAGAATGTTGTCAACAAGTGAATCCATATCTTCCTCATTAAGAGCATCGATATGGTTGGCTATATACTCGTAAGTGGCAAGACCGGAATCGTCTTTTGAAAGTTTCTTCAATACTTCTTTATCCATTTCTTTCGTCAAGGATTATGTTTTCGGTTGCAAACTTACAAATAAAAGGCGAGATAAGCACAAAGTTGAGGCAAAAAATTGCCTTTTGATGCCTTTTGAGCCTCAAACGAGGATTAATCGTAGTCGATATGGAGATGGTATTTCCCGCAATGGCGACAACGGAACAGATATCCTGCCGGGGAGCCTACCGCCTCGATATGAGCTACATCATAGGGATCTCCCCCATCCTCTTCATAACTATTCACCACTTCATCGTAGATGCCCATTTCTTCGAGGTCTTCCACACCCACATCATCGATAAATGCGCAGAAATCGCCACAACAAGAGGGGAAATAAGGCTCTTGCCATGCAAAATACGGGGGTGTGCAATAGCAAAGGCGATAAATCGCATCCTTATCGACAACTTTTCGGCTGAAATAGGAAACAAAGCTGCACCCGAATTTTTCGTGGGCGGCACCCGAAGCCACACATTCGGGACACAACTCGGGGTATTCGTCGCACTCATGGTAATACGACGGACCCTCATAGACCATGTCGGTTTTCTTTCCGCAACAATCACACACGGCATCTTTGCTCTTGAAAACAGTGGTTAATGCCTTGGGGTTGTAGGGAAACAAATTAGAACGTTCTTTTGCCATAATCATTCCTCTTTAGTTATCTTATATCCGAGTTTGAGAATCAATTTGATGGTTTCTTGCGATGTGTTGCGGTCGTATTCCTTCTCATCGTCGCTCAACTCCTCGTAGGGCACAAGGCAGGGGTGTTTCTTGGCAGCATCGTCGCGTTCCGGTCCGTATGTCCAACCTTGCTCCATCCTGGTGCGCGCCCACACATCGTGAACATTTTCTGCCAATTTCTCGGCAAGTGCTTCCATCTCATCGGGGAGATTTATCCCGGCGGTATCTACCGGCTGCGGTATGTATTCTTTTTCCATTTTTACGAGTATTTTTGTGTTGTAATATTTTTGAAACAGTATTTGGGAAATGTAAGTCCACCGGAGTGGACTTACATTTAAATATGTGTCTTTTATTTAGCTTCCCAACCGAGAGAACTTGCGCCGAGCACTGCGGCATCGCTCTCTTTGAGTTCGGAGAGGAGGATTTTTGTTTTGCCCTTGAACACTTTGAGGATGTTCTTGTCGAGAGAGTTCTTGATAGGATTCATCAACAAATCGCCCGATTTTGCAAGACCGCCGAAGAGGATGATAGCCTCGGGAGAAGAGAATGTGATGAAGTCGGCAAATGCCTCGCCGAGGAGGGTGCCTGTAAACTCAAAGATATCCTTAGCCAATTTGTCGCCTGCAACTGCTGCATCGTAAACATCCTTTGAAGTAATGTCTTCGATGGGGAGATTGCGAAGCAAAGAAGGCTCGGTGCGAGCTTCGAGGAATTCGCGTGCTGTGCGAGCCACACCTGTAGCAGAGCAGTAAGCCTCGAGACAGCCTGTTCGACCGCAACCACACAAGCGACCATTGTTGCGCTTGATGACTACGTGACCCAACTCACCTGCATTACCATCGTGACCATAAACGAGTTGACCATTGATAACGATACCGCTACCAACACCTGTACCGAGGGTAATCATGATGAAATCCTTCAAACCGCGAGCGGCGCCATAGGTCATTTCGCCGATGGCGGCAGCGTTGGCGTCGTTGGTGATTGTTACCGGGATACCGAATTTCTCACTTACAAGGTCTGCCAATGGTATTGGTGTGGGCCAAGGAAGGTTTACACTGCCTTCAATCATTCCGGAGAAATAGTTGGCATTGGGAGCGCCGATACCAATACCGAGAATCTTGTCGGTAGCATTGTTTGCGTCGATTAAGCGAGTGAGTTCTTGATAAAGTTCCTCTACATAATCCTCAATTTTGGCATGTTTTGCCGTTTTGATAGAGTTGCTTGCCAATACGTTTCCGCGAGCATCTACAATTCCAAATACTGTGTTGGTACCACCTATATCGATACCTACTACATACGGTTTACTCATGATTTAATGTATAATTTTTTTAATGTGGTTAGAAATACATAATGTGGTTACAAAGATAATCAACTCGATGGCAGTTTCAAAACAATTTACCGATTTTTTATCCTATTTTTCACAAAAATTTTCACATTATTGTTTTTTATCACCTTTTCATCACCTCTTTTTTTATTATACACACAAAATTCACTATCTTTACATCACAATTTAAAACCATTACGACAATGAAAGTAGCTCAGTTTCACGAAATGCTCGTTCAGAGACATTCCATAAGAAAATACACCGACCAACCGATTTCGGCAGAAGCGGTAAAAACCATCATCGAGGCTGCCCTCATGGCGCCTTCATCGAAAAGATGCACCCCCTGGGAGTTTCTGCTCGTTGACAATAAAGAGATTCTTGAAAAATTAAGCCACTGCCGCGAATTTGGCGCCGGTCCCATCGCAAAATGCAGCCTTGCGGTGTTTGTGATGGCAGACCCGCAGAAAAGCAGCGCATGGATTGAAGATTGCGCTATCGCCGCCACCTACATTCAGCTGCAAGCCGAGGCGCTCGGAATAGGCAGTTGCTGGGTGCAGATTCGCGACCGTTTCGATAAGGATGGCGATTCCGCACAAGATTACATCTCTCAATTTGTCAACATCCCCGGCGAGCAACAGATTTTGTGCGCCATCACTCTCGGGCATCCCGATGAGCAACGCAAACCGTTCGACCTTGAGAAACTGCAATGGGAGAAGGTGCATATCGCCCAATGAAAGCGGCTGTAATTGGTGCCGGGAATGTGGCTTGGCATCTCGCTCGGGCTCTCGACCGCCATTGCCATGTGTGCAATGTCTTTAGCCGCGACATCGACCACGCCTCGGCTCTTGCGGCACGCCTCAGCAATGCTGTTCCCATAGATAACATTTCCGATATCGACGGGGATATCGACTTCGCTGTGGTGTGTGTAAAGGACAATGCGATTGCCTCGGTGCTCGACGTGGTGCCGGAAGCGGCACGCGATGCTCTGTGGCTCCACACTTCGGGCGGATGCGGCATCGAGGTGTTCGGCTCTCGGTTCCGGAATTGCGGCGTGCTCTATCCGCTGCAAACTTTCACGCGCGATGCCGCGGTGGATATCGATTCAATCCCGTTTTTCATCGAGGGGAACAGCGAAGCGACGCTCCAACGAATCCGCACCATTGCCGAGATGCTCTCGCCCACGGTCTTTGATGCCGACAGCGACACGCGACGCAAGCTCCACATAGCCGCCGTGTTTGCGTGCAACTTCACCAACCACCTGTGCGCTCTCGCCCGCGATATTCTCGCGCCCACCGGCATCCCGTTTTCCGCCTTGATGCCGCTAATCGACGCCACGGTGGAGAAGCTCAGGCAAATGCCGCCCGAGAAGGCGCAAACCGGTCCTGCGGTGCGCGGCGACTCCAAAGTGATCAACGCTCATCTCGACACTATCTCGGATGAAAACATCAAAAACATCTATTCTATTATCACAAACAGCATTATCAACTACCACAAATGAATAAAATCAACTACGACTTGTCTAAAATCAAGGGCATTGCATTTGATGTCGATGGTGTCCTCTCCCCTTCCACTATTCCGCTCCACGTTGGCGGAGAACCGATGCGCATGGTGAATATCAAAGACGGATACGCTATGCAACTTGCCGTGAAACGCGGCATCAGGCTCGCAATTATCACCGGCGGGAACACCGAGAGTGTGCGCAAGCGCTACGAGGGACTCGGAGTGCAGGATGTAATTATGGGCGCTTCGGTGAAAATCACCCGATTCGACGAGTGGATGGAGAAATATGGCTTCACGCCCGAGGAGGTGGCATACGTTGGCGACGACATCCCCGACTATCAGGTGATGTGCCGCGCCGGGCTTCCCATCGCTCCTGCCGACGCAGCCCCGGAGATTCTCGCCGTAGCGAAATATGTCACCCCATGCGCCGGCGGCTATGGTGTGGCTCGCGACATCTTGCAGCAGGTGCTCGAAGCACAAGGGCTGTGGATGAGCGACGACAAGGCTTTTGGTTGGTAAAATCACTCAATTTCTATGGCACCTCTTGAAAATCTCAACAAATACAATATCATTCTTGCGTCGGCATCGCCGCGGCGACGTCAGTTGCTCGAACAACTCGGCATCGATTTCTCCGTTAAGGTGATAGACGGCCTCGACGAGAGTTATCCCGCCGGGCTTGCGTGGCAAGTGATTCCGGAATACCTCTCCCGCAAGAAAGCCGAAGGGCACTCCTCGCTCCTCACCCCAAGCACTATGATTATCACCGCCGACACCCTTGTGATGCTCGACGGGAAGCCGCTCGGCAAGCCGGCTGATGCCGCCGAAGCGCGCCTCATGCTCCGCAATCTCTCGGGGCGTTCCCACTTCGTGATTACCGGGGTTACAATTCTCACAGCCCGGAAATCCACTTCGTTCAGCACCACCACCGAGGTGTTTTTCGACTCTCTCACCGACGATGAGATAGATTTCTACATCACCCGCTTCAAGCCGATGGACAAAGCGGGCGCCTACGGCATACAGGAGTGGATTGGCGCCGCAGGAATACGGCGCATCGAGGGGAGTTACTACAATGTGATGGGGCTCCCCTTGCACAGTCTCTACACTGCGCTCGGCTCTTTCTAATTAGAAATTCACGCTAAGGCGCACATTGAACTGGCGGCGTGTGAGGTAGTTGGGCACGGCATACTGCATGTCGTTGACGTCGGTTACCCAGTAGTAGTTGCTCACATTTGAGATGTCGAGGAGGTTAAACACATCCACACCAATCCACACGCTCTTGAAATAGCGCAGGAAATTGTCGGGACGCGCCTCGCCATTTTTGTATCCGCCCACGAGTTGGTAGCTTGCGCCGATGTCGATGCGCTTATATGCCGGGGTGCGGAAATAGCCTTTGTCGCGTGTGCTGCGCGGTGCCGTGGTGGGCAATCCATCGGAATAGATGGCGCGCAGGTTGAATTTGATTTTCGGGAATTTAGGGAAAAAGTCGGTGAAGAACAGCGCGAAACTATATCGCTGGTCGGTGGGGCGCGGCACTTTCACTCCGTTGAGGTCCTCTTGGGTTTTCATGAGCGAGACACTAATCCATGAATCTGTTCCGGGCACAAACTGACCGAAGAATTTCACATCGAGTCCGGCGATATATCCACTCGACTCGTTTCGCCCCGAATACACCATTTTGAGGTTGTCGATTTCGTAAGGGATGAGATTGGCAAGATTTTTGTAGTACAATTCAGCCGAAAGTTTGAACGGGCGTTCCATCGCGCGGAAAGAATAGTCGGTTCCGGCAATCACATGGATGCTTCGTTGCGCCTTGATGTTGTTGTTGAGCACCACGATGGTGTTTCCATCGTCGTCGGTTACCTCTTCGCGGTATTCTTTATAGAATGGTGTCTGATAATACACACCTGCGGCGAGTCGCATCGAGAATCGTTCGTTAAACGCCGGCACGAGTCCCACGCTCGCACGCGGACTCACGAGGAATTGCTTGTTGTAGTCCCAGTAGGAGCAGCGCACACCGCCGTTTATCACCCACAATCCCATGCGGCTTTGCACCTTGTAGGTGTCCTGCGCGAAGAATGAGAAGCGGTTAGACGACAGATTGTTGCGCGACGACACATTATATATTACATTCACACCGGTGCCATCGACAGGGAGCGAATAGCCCGCCGAGTCGCGCACTTCCCACTCGCGCTGGCGGTCGTGGATGCTTTCGTGCACTAAGTTGGCACCATAGGTGAGGTTATGGAAGTTTATCGAGGTGTTTCCTCGCAATCCGAGGTTGAAAACACTCATTTTCAATCTCGTGCGAGCATGTTCGTGATATTTTCCCACGCCGAGTTCGCCGCCGATGGCGTCTTCGCCGTTGGTTCCGGCTTTGTCGAGCCAATATTCGCCCGAGATGTCGTATGCCACAAGTTCGTTGGTGAGGTATCCCGATGCAAGGAGCGAGAAATCGCTCGATTTGTTGTGCCTGTAATTGAGTGTGAGAGCGCCGAAATAGGTCTCGAATTTATCTTTTTCCTGTCCGTCGAAATACACGGTGAATTGCTTGGCATTGTTGGATGTGCCGAAACTGGTGCTTCGATTCTCGGGGGTGAAACGGTAGTCGTTCACCGAGATATAGCCGAGAAATCCCACTTTCACTTTCTTTCCGAGGCGCAAGTTGAGGTTGGTCTGGTAGTCGAGATACTGCGGGTCATATTCCCCCTTGGTTTCAAGCGAGCCGAGGAGCGAACTATTGCGCTTGTAGCGAACGCCGTGGAGTTGCGAGAAGTTGCCGGTGTTCTGCCCAAAGGAGGCATTTACCCCTTGAAGCGACAGTGCCAATGCCCCCTCATATTTCTCCGGCTCGCGATAGGTGATGTCGAGCACCGACGACATTCGGTCGCCATATTCGGCATTGAAACCGCCTGTCGAGAAGTTTACCGAGCCAACCATATCCGAATTTATGATGCTGAGTCCCTCCTGCTGTCCGCTGCTGATGAGTTGCGGGCGATATACTTCTATTCCGTTGATATACACGCTGTTTTCGTCATACGAGCCTCCGCGCACCATATACTGCGAACTCATCTCGTTCTTTGAACTGACACCTGCCATTGTGGTGATGAGCGATTCCACGCCGTTGCCTCCCGCGGTGGGCATCAACTGCAATTTGCTTGCGTCGATGGCTTGCATCGAGTTGGTTTGCTTCTTAAATTCCGTTACCTGCAACTCGCCGAGTTCGTGGCTCGACTTGAGGAGCCTCACATTTAGTGTCATCGAGCCCTTAGGCTTCACAAGTTGTCGTTTCAACTCCTTGTAGCCTATGCAGTTGAAAACAATCTCGATGGTGTCGCGTTTCGCCACATTTATCGTGTAGTCGCCATCGAGGTTGGTGTTTACGCCAATCGCAGTGCCGGCAACTCGCACAGTGGCAAATTCAATAGGCTCGTTCTCCTCGTTGGTAACCTTACCCGAAATTTTCACCTGTGCGCCGGCTGTCATAGCCGCCGCAGCAAGCACCAAAAGCAATATATATCTAAATCTTAACATTTTATTCACATTATAATATATATAACGCAAATCTCGCCCTAAAATTATATCAACCCCCTCTATTTCTCCTCATCACCCCACCCTGCAACCCGCTGCACCTGAGAATTACACTGTCGTTACATTTTTTCTCAATTTTTCACAAAAATATTTGCTTTTCTTTCATTTATGTAGTAACTTTGTGGTACTCAAGGGCAGCACCGGGGGAAAGTGTATTTAATCCTCTCTGTTTCTCAAATTTTGCGATTTGGATTGGTTGTGAAACAAACAAAAGAATAAAAGTTTTTTTCTCACTTTTTCTTTTAAGCCGGTCTTCCCGAGGATTGAACGACACAAAATTATAAGGCACTCGAAAAACAATATTTAATATAAACCCATAACGATTAAA